>CATXYA010000202.1 GCA_958403605.1 uncultured Oscillospiraceae bacterium | reverse complement strand
GGAAGGTGGCTGGCGCTTCGCGCCAGACGGATGAGGGGGCGCCCACGCGCCTGCCCTCCCCGCAGCGCCCCTCACCCCCGCCACGCACGCCGCCCCTGCCAGAGCAGGCCCACGGTCACGGCGGCCATCAGCAGCAGGGTGACCGGGCCCAGCCAGGCGCCCAGGGCCGCGCTGCGCGTCATCTGCACGGTGATGTAAAAGAAAACGCCCGCCAGCACGGCGTCGCTGCCCATCAAAACCGTATAGATGCGCCGGGCGCCGCGCTGGGCGTCCTCGGGGCCGCAGCCCTCCTTAACATCATTTTTGGCAGCGTAGGCGCAGGCCGCGGCCATCGCCCACAGCATCAAAAACAGCAGCGCACCAATGGCGGTGAGGCCCACCAGCCCGCTTTTATCGGCCCAGCGGTCGATCTGGCCCATAAAGTTCCAGTGCATGGGCACCTCGCCGGGCAGCCGGGGCCAGGCCCAGGCCGTCAGGGCGGCGCAGCCCACCGTCATCATCAGCCCCAGCGCCGTGAAGATCCGCCCTGCAGTTTTCATCCCGCAGCCCTCCCCAATTCCTGATTCGCCCCCATTGTAGCACGTTCCCTGTCCGTGTCAAGGGGCGTGCCGCACGGTCCGGCGCGCCTTGCCGGATGCCATTGCCAAAGAAGAGAAAGATATGCCAAGCGGCGCCCTTTTCTTTCCCGGCCTGCCATGGCTATAATGAAAACAGAATCGACGCCCTGCGCGGTTTGGGCCGCGTCCGGGGCAAAAAGGAGCCAATCGACATGCAGTACGGCCATTTTGACAACGAGCACCGGGAATATGTCATCGACCGGGTGGACCTGCCCACCAGCTGGACGAATTATCTGGGCACCGAGAACATGGTTGCCGTGGTCAACCACACGGCGGGCGGCTATCTGTTCTGCAAAAGCGCGGAATACCACCGCATCACCCGCTTCCGGGCCAACGCCGTGCCCATGGACCGGCCGGGCCACTACCTCTATCTGCGGGACGACGACACGGGGGACTACTGGTCCGTCTCCTGGCAGCCCGTAGGCAAGCCCCTGGCCGAGGCGCGCTACACCTGCCGCCACGGCATGAGCTACACGAAATACGAGTGCGAGTACAGCGGCATCAAGGCCGTGCAGACGCTGTTCATCCCCCGGGGGGAGGACGTGGAGATCTGGGACCTGGCGCTGGAAAATGTCTCAGGCCGCGAGCGGCACATCAGCGTGTTCAGCTACGCCGAGCTCAGCTTTCACCACATCGACATGGACAACCGCAACTTCCAAATGAGCCTCTACGCCGCCGGGTCCAGCTACGCCGACGGCATCATCGAGCAGGACCTCTTTTATGAGGAGACGGGCTTCCAGTATTTTGCTGCCACCTTCCAGCCGGATTCCTTCGACGCCTGCCGCGACGCCTTCATCGGCCCCTACCGCACCGAGACGAATCCGCTGGGCGTGGAACGGGGGCAGCTGTCCGGCAGCACCGAGCTGGGCGGCAACCAGTGCTGCGGCCTGCACAAGCGCCTGGCGCTGGGCGCGGGCGAGACGCGGCGCGAGGCATTTTTCCTGGGTGAGGGGCGCCGGGCCGAGGGCGGCCGGGTGCGCGCAAAATTCGCCCTGCCCGAGGCGCGGGACGCGGCCATGGCCGCGCTGAAAGCCTACTGGGACGAAAAGCTCGCCTGCCTGCAGATCGACACGCCCAACGAGGGCATGAACACGCTCATCAACACCTGGACGCTGTACCAAAGCGAGATCAATGTCATGTTCAGCCGCTTCGCCAGCTTCATTGAGGTGGGCGGGCGCACGGGCCTGGGCTACCGCGACACGGCGCAGGACGCCATGACGGTGCTGCACTCGAACCCGGACAAATGCCGCCAGCGCCTGATGCAGCTGCTGAAAGGACTGGTGAGCGAGGGCTACGGCCTGCACCTGTTTGAGCCGGAATGGTTTGAGCCGCAGCAGCAGCAAAGCTTCAAAAGCCCCACGGTGGTGCCCACGCCGGATAAAAGCAGCATGATCCACGGCCTCAAGGACGCCTGCTCCGACGACGCGCTGTGGCTGGTGTCCAGCATCGTGGATTATGTGAAGGAGCTGGGCGACACGGCCTTTGTGGACCAGCCGGTGCCCTATGCCGACCTGGGCGAGGACACGGTGTACGGCCACATGAAGACCATCCTGGATTTCTCCACCCGCATGGTGGGCAGCCACGGCGTCTGCCAGGGCCTGCGGGCGGACTGGAACGACTGCCTGAACTTGGGCGGCGGCGAGAGCGCCATGGTCAGCTTTCTGCACGTGTGGGCGCTGGGCAACTTCATCGACCTGGCCCGCTATTTGGGCCGGGACGCGGACGTGGAAAAATACACCGCTGTGCGCGAAAAGGTGGTGCGCATCTGCGAAGAGCAGCTGTGGGACGGCAAGTGGTATCTGCGCGGCTTCACGAAGTCGGGCCGGCCCATTGGCACCGACGCCGACGCAGAGGGCAAGGTGCATTTGGAATCCAACACCTGGGCCGTGCTCTCCGGCGCGGCGTCCCGCGGGCGGGGCCTGGCCGCCATGGACAGCGTCTACGATTATCTGTTCACGCCCTATGGCCTGATGCTCAACGCCCCGGCGTATTCAAAGCCCGACGACGAGATCGGCTTTGTCACCCGCGTGTACAAGGGCCTCAAGGAGAACGGCTCCATCTTCAGCCATCCCAACCCCTGGGCCTGGGCTGCGGAATGCGTGCTGGGCCGGGGCGACCGGGCCATGGAGCTCTACGACGCTCTGTGCCCCTATTGGCAGAACGATCAGATCGAGGTCCGCAAAGCGGAGCCCTATTCCTACTGCCAGTTCATCACCGGCAAAGACCACGAAAAGTTCGGCGAGGCCCACCATCCGTTCATGACGGGCTCCGGCGGCTGGAGCTACGTGGCCGCCACCCGCTACATGCTGGGCCTCAAGCCCGATTTTGACGGCCTGGTGGTCGATCCGTGCATCCCCGCGGCCTGGGACGGCTTCACGGCCACCCGCAAGTTCCGCGGCGCCACCTACCGCATCACCGTGCAAAACCCCAATCACATCTGCAAAGCCGCCGCCCCCACCAAATTGCCGCTGGCGAAGCCCGGCGAGACAGTGGACGTCACGGTCACGCTGCAATAAGGAGGAAAAACCTATGATCCATTTTGGTACCGGCGGCTGGCGCGCCATCATCGGGGACGATTTCACCAAGGCCAACGTTCAGCTGCTCACCCATGCGCTGGCGCGCAAAATGCTGGACGAGGGCAAGGGCGAGGCGGGCTTCGTCATCGGCTATGACCGCCGCTTTTTGAGCGAGGAGGCCGCCAAGTGGGCCGCCGAGGTCATGGCCGGGTGCGGCATCCACTGCGACATCATCCACCGGGAAAGCCCCACGCCGCTCATCATGTTCACGGTGATGAAGCGGGGCCTGCCCTACGGCATGGCTATCACAGCCAGCCACAACCCCGCCATTTACAACGGCATCAAGGTGTTTATGGAGGGCGGGCGCGACGCCGACGAGACGCTGACCAGCGAATTCGAGGGCTATATCCGTGAGCTGGAGGGGGAGGAGATCCCCGTGGTGCCCTACGAGCAGGGCCTGGCCGAGGGCTCCATTGCGCTCATCGACCCCATGAACGAGTATATCGACAGCATTTTGGCCATGGTGGACGTGGACGCCATTCGCGCTCAGGGGCTGCACGTGGCGCTGGACCCCATGTACGGCGTGTCCAAAACGGCGCTGCAGACCATCTTGCTCACCACCCGCTGCGACGTGGATATCATCCACGAGCGGCACGACACCCTGTTCGGCGGGCGGCTGCCCGCGCCCAATTACAAGACGCTGGCCAGCCTGATGAACTTCGTGGAGGAGCACGGCTGCGATTTGGGCCTCGCCACGGACGGCGACGCCGACCGCCTGGGCGTGGTGGACGACACGGTGGAGTTCCTGCATCCCAACAAGATCCTGGTGCTGCTTTATTACTATCTGATGAAGTATAAGGGCTGGCACGGCGCCGCGGTGCGCAACCTGGCCACCACGCACCTGCTGGACAAGATCGCCGCCGATTTCGGCGAGGTGTGCTATGAGGTGCCGGTGGGCTTCAAATACATCTCCAGCAAAATGGTGGAGACGGGGGCCATCATCGGCGGCGAAAGCTCCGGCGGCCTGACGGTGCGCGGGCACATCCAGGGCAAGGACGGCATCTATGCCGCCACGCTGCTGGTGGAGATGATCGCCAAAACGGGCCGCAAGCTCAGTGAGCTGTGGCGCGAGATCACCGACCAGTACGGCACCTTTGAGATGGCTGAGCACGATTACCGCTTCAGCCAGGAGAAAAAGCAGGAGATCTTCCACACGCTGATGGAGGAAAAGCTGCTGCCGGAATTCCCCTATGAGGTGGAAAAGGTCAGCTATATGGACGGCTGCAAGGTGTACTTCAAAAACGGCGGCTGGGTCATCGCCCGCTTCTCCGGCACCGAGCCGCTGCTGCGCATCTTCTGCGAGATGAGCGGCATCCAGGACGCCGAGGCCGTGGCCGAGACCTTCCGCACCTTTTTGGGCATCTGAAAGAAATGATGCAAGGCCCCCTTTTCGGAGGGGGCCTTTTCCATTTGGGGGCGCACGGTTGGGGAAGCAGGCGGGCGCCCCCTCATCCGCCTCACTCCGTTCGGCACCTTCCCCCACCGGGGGAAGGCTTACGCGGGCGGCAAGCCGCCCTGCTTCTGCTTGCTAAAAGCTTTACGTTTGTTAGTATCTTTACGTGAGCGTACAGCTACGTTGTTTTTCCGCGAAAGCAAGGAAAAACAAAAGCCTTCCCC
>CATXYA010000201.1 GCA_958403605.1 uncultured Oscillospiraceae bacterium | reverse complement strand
CCAGTTTGAGATGTGCAGCCAGGAGCAGCATTGGCTGTGCGGCAAAAAAGGGGAGGGCTATTTGGCGGTGTGGTGCTCCGGGACTCTGACGCCCTATGACGAGGTATTGATGGCGTGCGAGTACCGCTGTGAGGGCAGAGAGGCCGCCTATGTCTGCGTGTGCGGGGAAGAGGCACAGTTTGGCGCCTTTGAGGCCTTCCAGGCATTTTGCCGGGACTTGCAGCCGGAGTTTTGCCCAGAACAGCGCACCTTGACGGCAGGCACGCAGACGTTGGCCTTCCGGTGCTATGAGGACAATACACAGTTTATTTGACCTTCGGAAAGCCCGCTTTTGATGCCTTGAAAAAATCCAAAAAATTGCAAAAAAATCAAAAATAAGGGTTGACATCCCCCCACGGATTTGATAATATAATAAGGCACTCGGGAGACAGAAGCCCCGAGACGTCCGTGGGGGTGTAGCTCACTTGGGAGAGCGCTTGAATGGCATTCAAGAGGTAGCGAGTTCGATCCTCGCCATCTCCACCACAAGGAAAACCGCTTAAACATTAGGTTTAAGCGGTTTTTTACTTTACACTAAAATCAGGCTTAGGCATTTTCATGATTGATAAAAATACTTTTTTCAGGAAGGGGAAGCCCAAAATGGAGTTTTATTTTAAAGCAAAAGGTGCTAAAACACATTTGTATCGGGAAGATGGACTTTTTGATGAGGACCTGGGAGAATTGACGACGACCTTTACCGGAAAATTGAGGACTACAAAATTTTTCGGTGAAACATTTGAGCTGGAAGATATTTCGGGATTTTTTTCAAAGGGCGAAAAATATTCCATCAAAAGTTCAAAAGGCTGGTCGGGTGTTATCGTGAAAAAATTTGGGGATAGATATAGATTGCAAGAATAAACCAAAAGGGACCAGCGGCGCTTTTGCCCGCCGATTGATTTTTTGCGGATCTTGTTGTATATTATTAGTAAGGACAAGAAAGGCGGGGAGACCAGATGCGTACGATGAAATATGTGGACGAGTTCCGCAAGGAAGCGGCCAACGCCGTTTTTACCAAGCAGCAGGCCGTTTCGGTGACGCTGCAGCTGCTGACGCTGGAGATGAACGAGCCGGGCAACAGCGAAGAGGAGACCGAACTGTTCCGCAAAGCGCTGGAGCGGGCCGAGTTCCGGTATATCGACGCCACCAAAACACAGACGGACAAGATGCTGGACGCCATCGGCGTGGCGCGGTTCACGACGGAGGATCTCGTCAATGCCATCGAAATGATCGTGTTCGACGCGGAATAACAGGCATGAAAAGAGCGGGGGATCCCGCTCTTTTTTTTGTTTGCCGTCCCACCCCGTGGGTATACTAGGGGAAAGGGGGATGGAGGATGGCGAACAGGCTTCTCTGTATGGGGATCGTCTTTCTGGCGGCGTTCAGCTTTTTATTGTGCAATCTGGCGCTGCTGAGCACCAACCAGGACTACGCCGCGGCGGCCAAAAACCAAAGTGAAGAGACGCTGCTGCTGAACGAGGGCCGCGGCAATATTTATGACTGCGATTTTGTGCCGCTCACCAATGCGCAGTACACGGTCTACGGGCTGTTTTCCCCGGGCAGCAAAAGCTACCGCACCTGGTTCGACACGGTGGCGGAGGGCGACAAGACGGCCTTTTATGAAAGCATCCAGCGCATCCAGCCATTCCTGGCCACGGTGGACTCCGGCGACGCGGGAAAGCTGCCCTATACCTTTTATAATCCCGAGCGCTATTGGGCGGACCCCATTGCCCCGCATCTCATCGGTTACCGGAACGCGGAGGGGGACGGCGTATCTGGGCTGGAGCTGGTGTACAACGACTTGCTGAAAGACGCTTCCACCAAAGAGGAAGTGGCGTGCGTCACCAACGCCCGGGGCGCGTTTCTGGATGAAGAGCCCTATACGCCCCGCGTGCTCTACACCGAGGGCAGCGGCGACGGGGTGATGATGACGCTGGACGCGGAGGTACAGCGCATCTGCGAGGGGATCGCCAAGGAAAAAATGGAGCGCGGCAGCATCGTGGTGCTGGACAGCGCCACCGGGCGCGTGCGCGCCAGCGTGAGCATGCCGGTGTATGACCCGCTGAACGTGGCCGCCAGCATCCAGCGCAACGATACCTCGCTTGTCAACCGGGCGGTGAGCTCGTTCAACGTGGGCTCGGTGTTCAAGCCCATTTTGGCGGCGGCGGCGCTGGAGGCGGGCTTCGACCCGCAGGCGGAATATGAATGTGTGGGCGCCACGGAGCTGAACGGCCACGTGTACCGCTGCGTCAACGGCGTTGCCCACGGCAAGGTGAATCTGCAGACGGCGCTGGAGCAAAGCTGCAACTGCTACTTCATTGAACTGGGCTTGAAGCTGGGCGGACGGCGTCTGCACGCGGCGGCCCGGGACACGGGCTTCGGCGCGTCCAGTGTCATCGCGGGACGGCTGCTGACCACGGCGGGCGATCTGCCGACAGCGGAGGAACTCGCCGATCTGGGACAGCTGGCTTCGGTGAGCTTTGGGCAGGGCGCCCTGACGGCCAGCCCGCTGCAGGTGGCGGCGGCCATCAACGTGTTCGCCACCGGGGGGAGATATGTCGAACCCACCTTCGTAGAGGGGATCGTGGATGAGTATTCCGAGACCTTGAAGGAAAGCTTTTATGCGCCGCTGCAGCGGCAGGTGTGCTCTGCCGGGACCGCAGAGAGCGTGCGGGCGATGATGCAGGGCGTGGTGGAAAACGGCCTGGGCAAGGCGGCGCGCCCGTTGAAGATGACGGCGGCGGGCAAGACGGGCACCGCCCAGACGGGGCGTTATGATGAAAACGGGGAGGAACTGCTCAACGCGTGGTTTGCGGGGTTCTTTCCGGCGGAGGACCCGCAGTATACCGTGTGTGTGCTGCTGGACGACGGTTTTGCGGGCAGCACCCAGGCGGCGGAGATCTTTGCGGACGTGGCGAACGCCCTCTATTTTTCGGCATTCACCGCGGAAAATCCCGCTTGACAAGCGCGGGATTTGTCCTATAATAGAGGAGTAAACAGCAAAAGGCAAAGAACGGGCCAATCGGAACGGCTGCCCCTTTAGAGAGAAAGCGCTTGGCTGAAACGCTTTCGCGCCGCCTTCCGTCCGCCACCCGCGAGCTCCCCGTGAAGAATGGGGCGTGCTGCAGCGTTAATGCAAACAAAGAGGCGTGCGTCTGCGCGCAATTTGGGTGGTACCACGGATGCTTGCAAGCTTTCGTCCCTGAGCGGGGCGGAAGCTTATTTTTTTGCCGCTGCCAATTTTAAATCCAGAATAAGGAGAGAATCAGATCTTATGGAGTGGACAGGACTCAATGAACTGCGGGAAAAATTCCTTTCCTATTACGAGAGCAAGGGCCATCTGCGCCTCGACAGCTTCCCCCTGGTGCCCAACAACGACAACAGCCTGCTGCTGATCAACTCGGGCATGGCGCCGATGAAAAAGTGGTTCCTGGGACAGGAGGAGCCGCCCTGCCATCGCGTCACCACCTGCCAGAAATGCATCCGCACACCGGATATCGAGCGCGTGGGCATCACCGCGCGCCACGGCACCTTTTTCGAGATGCTGGGCAATTTCAGCTTTCAGGACTATTTCAAAGAGGAGGCCATTCCCTGGGCCTGGGAATTCCTGACGAAGGAATTGGAGATCCCGGCGGAGCGGCTGTATATTTCCGTGTATCTGGACGACGACGAGGCCTACGACATCTGGACGCAGAAGATCGGCATCCCGGAGGACCATATGGTGCGCTTCGGCAAGGAGGACAACTTCTGGGAGCACGGCACCGGCCCCTGCGGCCCCTGCAGCGAGATCTATTTTGACCGCGGCCCGGAGCACGGCTGCGGCAAGCCCGACTGCCACGTGGGTTGCGACTGTGACCGCTTTATGGAGATCTGGAACCTGGTGTTCAGCCAGTTTGATTCCGACGGCAGCGGCCATTACGAGCGCCTGGCGAAGCCCAACATCGACACGGGCATGGGCCTGGAGCGTCTGGCCTGTGTGATGCAGAACGTGGACAACATGTTCGAGGTCGACACCGTGCGCAACATCCTGAACCATGTGGAGCGCATCACGGGCAAGACCTACGGCAAGGATCACATGACGGATATCTCCATCCGCGTCATCACCGACCACATCCGTTCCACGGTCTTCATGGTGTCCGACGGCATCCTGCCCTCCAACGAGGGCCGCGGCTACGTGCTGCGCCGCCTGCTGCGCCGCGCCGCGCGCCATGGCCGCATGCTGGGCGTCAAACGCCCCTTCCTGGCGGAGCTGTGCGACACCGTCATCCGTGAAAACGGCGGGGCCTACCCGGAGCTGGTGGAGCATTCCGACTACATCAAAAAGACGATCTCCGCGGAGGAAGAGCGTTTCTCCCGCACCATCGACCAGGGCCTGTCGATTTTGAACGACCTGGTGGACAGCGTCAAGAAGGCCGCCGCCGAGGGCCGCAATAAGATCCTCTCCGGCATCGACGCCTTTAAGCTGAACGATACCTTTGGCTTCCCGCTGGACCTGACCAAGGAGATCGCGGCGGAGCATGGCATCGAGGTGGACGAGGAGGGCTTCCAGGCGGAGCTGAAAAAACAGCGCGAGACCGCGCGCAAGGACCGCCTGAGCCGGGATATCTCCGGCTGGACGGCCGACTTGTTCAGCGCAGTAGACGCCCCGGCCACAGAGTTCCTGGGCTATGAGAAGCTGGAGGCCGAGGCCGCTGTGGTGGCCCTGTCCGACGGCGAAGAATTGGTGGACGCGGTGGCGACGGACGACGGCGCCAAGGAGGGCGTCCTGGTGGTGCTGGACCGCACCCCGTTTTATGCGGAGAGCGGCGG
>CATXYA010000200.1 GCA_958403605.1 uncultured Oscillospiraceae bacterium | reverse complement strand
ACCACCGCCTCCGGGAATATCGCGGGCGGCTGCTACAAGCTGGGCCTGTATCTGGCCAAGTATGGCAACGTCGAAAAGGCCGCCATGGCCTACAACATGGGCGAGGGCGGCGCGAAAAACGCATGGGCCGGCGGGATCACCTCCACCAACTACTCCAGGACGGTCAAGGAGGCCATGGAAACATGGGAATGTACGGTGAACGCCTGGGGCGGGGTGTAACCCGCGAGGCCGCCCGCAAGTATGAAACGTCTGTGACGGAGCGGGCACGGCGGGAACGCTGGCAGGCCAGCGGCTGCGCCAGAGTGGTAAGCCGGAAATATGGCACCGTCGTGGTGCCGCACGGTTCCAATTTTGCCGCCCTGCTGAACGCGGCGGAGGTTTGGGGCTGTGACTGGACAGAAATACGGGACGCAGAGGTGTGGAGGGCCGACAAGGAGGAAAGGCCGGTGCCTATGCCGCACCTTATATAAAAGGAGGGTTTCACATGCTGATTAACGAGGGCGGGCTGATCCGCGCCATCAAAAGAGCCTACAAAGCGGGCGGGTACACCGTCCTGAACACCGGCAACGACGTGGCCATTTACACGGATCACTGGTTTGCCATGGCCAACCGCGCCCTGCTGCCGCGCAAGGTGCTGGCCACCATCGTGGAACACATGGGCATGATCCCGGAGCGAGATATGCCCACGTCGATCATTAAGGACACGGAGCCGCAGCTGGTTTTGAGAGAAACGGCGGCGGACGATATGGACCACTGGCGCGGCGGTGACCGCGGCGAGGAGGTCACCATGGTGCCGGTGATTATGCAGGGGTTCCAGATTTACCAGCCGCCTGGCGGCGGTGCCTGCTGGGGCGTTCCCCTGTACCTGGTGGACATGATCGAGCGGGATCCGGCGGAGCATATCGGCGCGGACGTGATCGACAAGGATCGCCTGCTGTGGGAGGCCGACGGCGAGGCCGTGGTGATTAACGCAGTACGGAAAGCCTGTTCCGGCTGGGCAAAGGAATGGGAGCGGGCCGTGTGGAACGCCCTGGAGGGTGTGGACCTCCACAAAGAGGAGGCCGGGCGGTGAATAACTTTGAAAGGATCACGGCCTCCCCGGAGGCCCTGGGGGACTTCCTGGGCGCCCTCCCTATCCTGTCCGGCCCGTGGGACGACGATTTCCACCGGGTATTTTGCGACAGCTGCGACGCGGAGAACTGCGACGCTGAAAAGTGCGCCCACCAAGCTGAACGGAATAGACCTACCTGGTGGCTGAAACGGGCATACACCGGCAGCGGCCCGGTTAAGACCGACAGCACGAACCCATATAAGCGGCAGGCCGCAGACCTCCGCCTGGAGGCCATGCACCAGCGGGACCGTTTTGGCCGGAACCTCCTGGCCACGGAACTGGAGGAAGCGGCGGCCACCATTGAGGCCCTGGCGGAGAAATTGGAGGCGGCAGACAATGGCGAGAGTTGAAAGGCCGGAGATCGGCACGGAAATGTACGCCGTTTTTGAACACCTCTATTCCGTGCAAAACCGCGCTGGGCCTCTCCTGGAATACTGCGTGTGCAAGGGCACGGTGCGCGGTTTTTTCACCGGCGGTTATACGGAGGTGCGCCTGCTTTTCACCGGACCGGACGGGTTCCCACAGCCTGGATATTATAAGCTGGACGACATTGGAAAGAAGCTGTTTTACACGGCGGCGGAGGCTGCCGCCCTGGCCAAAAGCATGACAGAAAAATACGAACGGACATGGGGCTGGATCGGCGCACCGGAGATCCCTATGGCAAGGCCATGGGAGAAACTGCTGGAGGTGCCCGCCAATGGCTGAAATAATCCTGACAGGCGACGCGCTGGAGCAACTGCGGCATTTACCGCCCGAAAGCGTCCATACCTGCGTCACCTCCCCGCCCTACTATAATTTGCGAGATTATGGCGCGGCGAGTCAAATCGGAAACGAGGCCAGCGTGGAGGAATACCTGCAATCGCTGGTTTCCGTTTTCCGTGAGGTCCGGCGGGTTCTGCGGGCAGACGGAACCCTGTGGGTGAACATGGGCGACAGTTACGCCACCAGATCAGGAAGCCAGCCGCCGACGAACACCCGTAATTCCTGCGGACACACGGCAAAGCATACGCCGCGGGGCTACAAATACAAAGACCTGATCGGCGTTCCCTGGCAGCTGGCTTTTGCCCTCCGGGCAGACGGGTGGTATTTGCGCCAGGATATTATATGGAACAAATCCAACTGTATGCCGGAGAGCGTCCGGGATCGCTGCACCAAGAGCCACGAATATATTTTCCTGCTTTCCAAATCGGAACGCTATTATTTCGACGCGGCGGCAATCAGCGAACCCGTTATATCAACCAAGGGAAACGCCAGGACGTTCCGCGGCGGCGGTGCCTACACCGGCGGGCGGGCACACGACAACAGCGCCCAGGTGGAGCGCGAGAGCCACGGGAACCGAGAAAACCAGACGGGCCGCCGGAACAAGCGGGACGTGTGGACCGTAAGCACAAACGGCTTTCGCGGCGCCCATTTTGCCGTGTTTCCTGAAAAGCTGATTGAACCCTGTATTTTAGCAGGCAGCCCATTGGGCGGAACGGTCCTGGATCCGTTCGCCGGGAGCGGCACCACCGGAGTGGTGGCCAAGCGCCTGCGGCGCGATTTCATAGGCTGCGAGATCAACCCCGACTATGCACAAATGGCAGCTGACAGAATAGCAGCGGCCACGCCGTAAGGAGGGCACCGTGGAAGTAACTGTAAATATGACCGCAGAGGAGTTTCTGGAGTTTGTGGCCTGGGGGAAAGACCGGGACTATTACAAAAGCAGGCTGGACAAGGAACTGAACAAGCGGGAAATACTGGCGAAGAAAACGTGCTGGGCCATCGACGCAGATCCGAAGAAGCCCGGCAAGGTCAAAATCATTGACCAGGAACACGCGGCGGAATTGCTGGAAATGGCCAAGGATTACCTGGCATAAAAAGAAAAGCCACCTGCGCCCGGTGCTGTCAACACGGCGCAGGTGGCAATATAGACGACGGAAAACCGTCCGATATACCTATATTATATCAGGTTCCCGGACGGAATACAAGCCGGAAAAAGCGACGGGGCCACGGCCCCGTATAGCGCCGGTAAGAGTGATTAGTAAAGTGACCAGCAGCAGAAAAGGAGGCACCCATGGCCTACGTTCATAGGGTGGTGAAAGCTGGTCCGTGTGTCGAACACAAGAAAATGCAATCTTTCCGGGTTCACACCAAAGGAGTGAAGCGCGGCCCCAATACTGGGCACACCACCGAGAAGCAGGAGCGGATCAACGAGCGGGTGGCGGAGGAACATTTGCGGTGGGATATAAACGCCAATTTCGGCCATAGGGATCTCCACGCAGTTCTCCACTACTACGTCAAAGACAGTTCTTTCGAGGAGGTCCTGGAGAACAAGGCCGCCTTTCTGCGGAACCTGCGGAAAATCTGTAAAAAGCGCGGGATCACGTTCAAGGCCGTGGTGGTCATAGAAACCAAGCGCATGACCAACCCGCACATTCACGTTATCATTTCCCGCATGGATCCGGAGATCATCACGGAGGCGTGGGAGAATGTTCCAAGAGGCGGCGGAGGTATCAGCTTCAAGCCTATGGACAGGCGCGGCAACCACTACAAGCTGGCCGCCTACCTGATGAAAGAAAGCCGTTCCACCATGGAGAGGTACAGAGAGATCGGCAAGCGCGGGAAGCGGTACAGCAAAACGCAGAACATGGACAAGCCGGAAATCACATACACCGCCGTGCCTGCGTCCAGCTGGAGAAAGGACCCGAAAGCGAGAAAGGGCGCCGTGCTGTATAAGTTCGACGACGGATCCACCTGCCGGAGCGGGTGGCATGAGATCAGCGGTTACCCATACCAGGAGTATTTCGAGATTTTCAACGAATAGGAGGGTTTTCTGTGAAAATCTACATATCAGGCAAGATCACCGGGGACAGGCGTTATAAAGCCAAGTTCCGAGAGGTGGAAAAGAAGCTGGCGGCGGCGGGCCATATCGTACTGAACCCCGCCACGGCGCCGGAGGGGCTGCGCCCCGTGGATTATATGCGCCTGTGTTTCGCCATGATGGAGGCGGCGGACGTGGTTCTGTTCATGCAGGACTACCAGGACAGCCGCGGCGCCATGCTGGAATGGGCGTGGTGCCAGTACGTTGGGAAACAGACCTGTTTCGACCTGGCGGCGTTTGGAGGGCCGGAAACATGAGTGGGGCGCAGATCAATTTCCTGGACGAAATCATAGTGGACAATTTCGCCGGCGGCGGTGGCGCGTCAACCGGGATCGAATTAGCCACGGGCCGCGTGGTAGACATAGCGGTGAACCACGATCCTGACGCCATTTTAATGCACAAGACGAACCACCCGCACACGCGCCATTTTCAAGCCAGCGTGTGGGACGTGGACCCGGTGGAAGTCTGCCAAGGGCGCCCCGTGGGCCTGGCCTGGTTCTCCCCGGATTGCAAGCATTTCAGCAAGGCCAAGGGTGGGAAACCTGTTGACAAAAATATACGCGGGCTTGCATGGATCGTCCTGCGCTGGGCCGGAACGGTCCGCCCGCGCGTGATTATTCTGGAGAACGTGGAGGAGTTCCAAACGTGGGGGCCTGTGCGAAAAGGAAAGCCTGTCAAAAAACTGGTGGGCCAAACTTTCCACAAATGGCTGGAGCAGCTTAAAAACCTGGGATATGCCGTCGAGTGGCGCGAACTTGTGGCCGCGGATTATGGAGCGCCCACAACGCGAAAGCGGTTTTTCCTGATTGCCAGGCATGACGGGCGGCCTATTGTATGGCCGAAACCAACACACGCGCCGGCAGACAGCCCGGAGGTA
>CATXYA010000199.1 GCA_958403605.1 uncultured Oscillospiraceae bacterium | reverse complement strand
GCGGCCTCTGTGAGGCCGCAAACCGCACGCAGCGGTTTCGCCGCAGGCGAAATGGCGGCAAATGCCGACAAGCTGCTCCGCTGGGCTCACCTTATTTAGCGTGGGGGTTGCCAGGGGGCCTCGCAATGCCCCCTGGCGGCTCTTTGTTTCTTTCTCACCCTGAGAAAGAAAAGTCACCCCGCGATGCTGCGAAGCAGCGAGCAGCAAAAAGGGGGCGAAAGCGCCCATTGGAAATCCGAAGGCAGCGGGCCGCCCCTACAGCTCCCACACCGCCGGGTCGGTGCTGGACACCGCCGCCGCGCCGGCGGAGAGGGCCGTCACCACGTCCTCCTTGTCCGCGATCAGGCCGCTGGCGATGAGGGGCTTTTGCAGCTCCCCGGCCAGGCGGGCGATGAGCTTGGGCATGACGCCCGGCAAAATTTCCACGTAGTCCGCCGGGCTTTGGGCCGCCGCCTTGCGCAGGCTTTGCAGCGCCATGTTGTCCAGCAGAAAGGTGCGGTACACCGTGGCGAGGCCCAGCTCCGCCGCGCGGCGCACCAGCGCCGCCTTGGTGCTGATGATGCCGTCCGCCGCCGTGGCGCGGGCCAGGTAATCCACCGCCGCCTCCCGGGCCGAAAGGCCGTCCATCAGGTCCACGTCCACAAACACCAGCTTGCCCGCGGCCTTCAGCCGGGCCACCAGCTCGGGCGCGCTGGCCACGGAGCCGAACAGCACGAACACCACGCGGCTGTCGCTGCCAAGGCACCGGGCCAGGCCCGCCTCGTCCTTCACCGCCAAAATGACGGGGTTTTCCTCCAATGCCGTGCCGATCTCCTGCCGCATGGGCCGCGCCTCCCTTTCCTGTTTGCGCCCATTGTACCATACTTGTGGAAGTTGTACAAAGAAAGCGGCAGAATTTGAGGCGCTTTTTTCAGTTGCAACCGGCGGCGCGGGGGGCTATAATAAAAAGGAAGAAAGCATTTCTGTGAGAGTGTAGAGCAGCGGGAAAGCGTCGTCATGGCGTGTTTCGGCTGCTCTTTTTTGCTCTTCACAGGGCCCGGTGCGCCGGGCAAACCGGAAAGGAGGCAGTTTCAATGCCGAAAACGATCAAACGGGTGCTCTTGGTGCTGGCGGTGCTGCTGGCCGTGCTGCTGTTGGCGGTGGGCGGCTACGTCCTCTACATGCAGTCGCAGTACTACCGCATCCCGGACCACGCGCCCCTGACGGTGGAGGGCACGCCGTCCGCCGCCGGGCCGCTGGCCGCCGGGCAGGATTACACCGCCCTGACCTACAACGTGGGCTTCGGCGCCTACGGGCCGGACTACAGCTTTTTTATGGACACGGGCGTCATGGCCGACGGCACCAAGGTGGCGGGCAAGTACGGCAAGGCCATCAGCAAGGAATCGGTGCAGCAGCACACCGACGGCGCCCTGGCCGTGCTGGCGGCTCAGGACACCGATTTCGCGCTGCTGCAGGAGGTGGACGAGGACGCCGACCGCAGCTACCACATCGACCAGCGCGCGCTGCTGACGGCGGCGCGGGACGGTTACGGCGCGGTGTTTGCGAACAACTTCCACTCGGCGTATCTGTTCTACCCCTTCAACGACCCCCACGGCGCGGTGGAGGCGGGGCTGCTGACGTTCAGCCGCTATCCCGTGGCGGAGGCCGAGCGCCGCAGCTACCCGGTGGACGGCAGCTTTTTCATCAAGTTCACCGACCTGGACCGCTGCTTTGCCGTGCTGCGCCTGCCGGTGGAAAACGGCAAAGAGCTGGTGCTCATCAACAGCCACATGTCCGCCTATGACGAGGGCGGCACCGTGCGCGCCGCCCAGCTGGCGCTGCTGAACAGCGTGCTGACGGAAGAATACGAGCAGGGCAATTACGTCATCGTGGGCGGCGATTTCAACCACGCGCTGGGCGAGGCGGCCCCCACGGCCTTCCCAAGCCAGCAGCAGTTCCCCGGCTGGGTCTTCCAGCTGACGGACAAGGACCTGGCGCCGCACTTCTCCATCGTCACCGCGGACAACGAGACGCAGGTGCCCACCTGCCGCACCGCGGACATCCCCTGGCAGCAGGGCGTCAACTACGTCACCAACGTGGACGGCTTTTTGGTGTCCGACAACGTGACGGCGCGGACGGAAAACATCGACACGGATTTTGCCAACAGCGACCACAACCCGGTGCGGCTGACCTTCAGCCTCAACCCATAAAAGGAGACGAGAACACATGGTAGATGTAGCGATCATCGGCTGCGGCGTCATCGGCGCGGCCACGGCCTACACCCTGGCGCGCCAGCAGCTTTCGGTGTGCGTGCTGGAGGCGGAAAACGACGTCGCCACCGGCACCACCAAGGCCAACAGCGCCATTCTGCACGCGGGGTACGACCCCGAGCCCGGCACGCTGATGGCGAAGCTGAACGTGCGCGGCGTGGCCCTGGCAAAGCAGATCTGCGCGGCGCTGGACGTGCCCCGCAAGGAGATCGGCAGCCTGGTGCTGGCCTTTTCCGAGGAAGAGGTGCCCCATTTGACGCATCTGTGGCAGAACGGCGTCGCCAACGGCGTGCCCGGCGTGCGCGTGGTGACGGGGGACGAGGCCCGCGCCATGGACCCGCAGTTGTCGCCGCAGGTGGTGGCGGCGCTGTACGCGCCCAGCGCGGCGGTGGTGAACCCTTGGGAATACGCCCTCGCCATGGCGGAAAACGCCGTGGAAAACGGCGTGGAGCTGCGCCTTGACTGCCCGGTGACCGGGGCCGAGGCCCTGCCCGGCGGCGGCTGGCGGCTGCACACGCCCCAGGGCGATGTGGACGCCCGCTTTGTGGTGAACGCCGCAGGTGTGGCCGCGGGCGAGGTGCACGCCATGGCGGCGCCCCTCAACTTCAAGATCATCCCCTGCCGGGGCGAATATTATCTGCTGGACAAGGCCGAGGGCTCCCGCGCGTACCACGTCATTTTCCAGTGCCCCACCAAGGTGGGCAAGGGTGTGCTGGTGTCGCCCACGGTGCACGGCAACCTGATCGTCGGCCCCAACGCCGAGGATGTGGATTCCACCGCCAACACCGCTGCGGGCCTTGCCTATATTGCGGAGATGGCGAAAAAGAGCGTGCCGGACGTGGACCTGCGCCAGTCCATCCGCAACTTTGCGGGCGTGCGCGCCAACACCGATCAAACGGATTTTGTCATCCAGTGGGCCGCGCCCGGCTTTTTGGACCTGGCGGGCATGAAATCCCCGGGCCTGTCCGCCGCGGCGGCGGTGGGCGAATACGCCGCCCAGCTGCTGGCCCAGGCGGGCCTGGAACAAACGAAAAAGGACTACGTGGTGGACACGCGCCGGGTGGTGCGCTTCAAGGAGCTGGACGGCGCCGGGCGCGCGGCCCTCATCGCCAAGGACCCGGCCTATGGCCGCGTCATCTGCCGCTGCGAGACCATCACCGAGGGCGAAATTTTGGCGGCCTGCCACCGGCCCATCCCGCCCTGCTCGCTGGACGGCGTCAAGCGCCGGGCGGGCACGGGCATGGGCCGCTGCCAGGGCGGCTTCTGCGGCCCGCGCGTCATGGAAATTTGGGCGCGGGAGCTGGGCAAAAGCCCGCTGGACATCCCGCAGGACAAGGCGGGCTCCATCATTCTGACGGGCCGCACCAAACAAGGAGGGACGCACCATGGAACAGTATGACGTCATTGTGGTGGGCGGCGGCCCGGCGGGCCTGGCCGCGGCGCTGAAGGCCCGGGAGACGGGCGCGGAAAAGGTGCTCATCCTGGAGCGGGACAAGGAGCTGGGCGGCATTTTGAACCAGTGCATCCACAACGGCTTCGGCCTGCACCACTTCAAAGAGGAGCTGACCGGGCCGGAGTACGCCGGGCGCTTCATCGCCCAGCTGCCGGGCACGGACATCGAGGTGCGGCTGGACACGATGGTGCTGTCCATCACGCCGGAAAAGACGGTGTACGCCGTCTCCAAGACCCACGGTTATCAAGTGCTGCAGGGCAAAAGCATCGTGCTGTGCATGGGCTGCCGCGAGCGCACGCGCGGGGCCATCGGCATTCCCGGCACGCGCCCGGCGGGCATTTTCACCGCGGGCACGGCCCAGCGCTACGTCAACATGGAGGGCTACATGGTGGGCCGCCGGGTGCTGATCCTGGGCTCGGGCGATATCGGCCTCATCATGGCGCGCCGCATGACGCTGGAGGGCGCCAAGGTGCTGGCCTGCGTGGAGGTGATGCCCTATTCCGGCGGGCTGAACCGCAACATCGTCCAGTGCCTGCACGATTATGACATCCCGCTCTACTTATCGCACACCATCATCGACATCCAGGGGACGGACCGGGTGGAAAAAGCCATCGTTGCCCAGGTGGATGAACACAAAAACCCCATCCCCGGCACGGAGATGGAATTCGACTGCGACACCATCCTGCTCAGCGTGGGGCTGATCCCGGAAAACGAGCTGACCCAGAGCGCGGGCATCCCGCTGGACGGACGCACCAAGGGCGCGGTGGTGTATGAAAACATGGAGACGGCGGTGCCCGGCGTGTTCGCCTGCGGCAACGTGGTGCATGTGCACGACCTGGTGGATTACGTCACCGCCGAAAGCCAGCGCGCGGGCGCGGCGGCGGCCCGGTACGCCCTGGGCCAGGCCCATGACGGCCCGGCGCTGGACATCCGCACCGGGGAGGGCGTCAGCTACACCGTGCCCCAGCACATCCGTGTGCCGGGCGTGGAAAAGGCGGTGGACGTGTTCTTCCGCGTGCGCGCCGTGTACGACGGCGACCTGCGCATCGTGGCGGAAAGCGGCGGCAAGCAGCTGGCGGCCTTCCGGCGGGAGCATCTGGCCCCCGGCGAGATGGAGCACGTCACGCTGCCCCGGGTGCTGCTGGACAAGG
>CATXYA010000198.1 GCA_958403605.1 uncultured Oscillospiraceae bacterium | reverse complement strand
GACGTTTTCTCTCCCTCAGTCTGCTGACGCAGACAGCTCCCTCGTCAGAGGGAGCCTGGGCCCTGCGCGATCTATAGGTTTATCGACAAGCTGAGCCGGAAGAACCGGCTGTCTTTTTGAAACGGTCTATACTTTCTGCGCCTCTTCCCGCTTCCCCGGCCGCGTCCTGCGCAGCAGCGTCAGCACCAGCCAGCACACCGCCAGGGTGAACACCGCGACGTACAGCTCAGCGCCCCAGATGGAGAGCAGCCCCACCTGGTACATCGCCGCGCCCACGTCGCACAGGGCGTGCAGCAGAATGGCCCCCAGCAGCCAGACCTTTTTCAGCCGCCCCGTCACCACCATCCACACCAGGATGCTGAGCACGATATGGAAGATGATGGTGATCAGCCGCTCGATGCCCGGTACCAGCATTTCCAGCGGCGACGTGGCCGCCAGCGCCTGCAGCTGGCCCTGGGCCACGGCCAGGCTTTCGGCGGGCACGTCGGCCAGCAGGCTCTCGGCGTTCCCCCAGAAAAGCTGCAGGATAATGATAAAATTGTTGACGCAATACGGCGCAATGAGCAGCAGCGCCTCAATGCCGCCGTGGCCGATGCCGTAGCCCAGGCCCGTCTGCAGATTGGGCTGCTCGGTTTTGCACAGCATTTTCAGGCCGACGTAGCGCGCCACCTCTTCAAACACGCCCGCCGCCAGCGCGCCATACGCCACGTAAGCCAGCTGATTGTACGGCAGCGTGGGGAACAGGGAGAACACCAGCATATGCAGCAGCCGTTCCAGCACCACCGCGGCCACCAAGAAACAGGTGGCCCCCGTCAGGATGGGCTTGAAGCCCAGACCGCTTTTCAATTTGTACCAGATCACCAGCCCAATGGGCACCCCCACCACAATGAGCACCGTCAGCCCATAGCACAAAAGCTGTAAGGAAGAAACCGTCATACCGACTCCTCTTTTCATTTCGATAAATATCTAAATTATAGCACACTGCCGCCGCCTGTCAAGGGGCGGCGGCAAGTTGCACCCGTTCCACGGGCATGATACAATAACAGCAGCTCAAACGATCTGGAAGAGGTAGAATTTAAGGTAATTGGTCTCCGGCACGCCCCACAAAATGGGATGGTCGGGCGCCTGCTGGCGCACCTCGATCTGCCGCAGCTGTACGCCCGCGTCCCGCGCGGCGGCGCGCAGCATTTTGCTGAATTCCTCTTCCGTGGCAAAATGGCTACAGGAGCAGGTGGCGAGATAACCGCCCCGGGGCAGCAGCTTCATGGCCCGGTAATTGATCTCCTTGTAGCCGCGCAGGGCGCTTGTCAGCGTCTTGCGGGATTTTGTGAAGGCCGGCGGGTCCAAAATGATGAAATCATACGCCCGGGGCGCCAGCGTGGGCAGCAGCGCAAAGACATCCGCGGCCACACATTCCATGCGGTCCGCCACGCCGTTCACCTCGGCGTTATGGCGCGCCATCGCCACCGCGCTTTCGCTGACGTCCACGGCGGTCACGTGTTTGGCGCCGCCCAGGGCGGCGTTGAGGGCGAAGCTGCCCGTGTGGGTGAAGCAGTCCAGCACCGTTTTGCCCGCGGCCAAACGGGCCACGGCGGCGCGGTTGTATTTCTGGTCCAGAAAAAAGCCGGTCTTTTGGCCGTTTTCCACATCCACCGTGTAACGCACGCCGTTTTCCACAATCTGGGCCAGGGGCGACACGGGCGCGGACAAGCCCAAAGCGGACAGATCGAACCAGCCCTTGCCCTGTTCCAGCCCTTCCAGCCCGCGGATAGCCACGTCGTTGCGCTCGTACACGCCGGTGATGTCCTGCCCGTCGGCGCGCAGCACGTCCACCAGCAGCGGCAGCAGCAGACCCTTCAGCCGCTCCATGCCCACACTGAGCACCTGCACGGACAGCAGCGGGCCGAAGCGGTCCACCGTCAGGCCGGGGAAGAGGTCGGCCTCGCCGAAAATGACGCGGCAGCAGGCCAGGTCCTCGGGGCGCAGCACTGTTTTGCGGTATTCCCAGGCATAAGCCAGGCGGCGGCGCCAAAACGCCTCGTCGAAGGTATCCGACGCGTTGCGGGAAAACACCCGCACCCGGATCTTGCTTTTTTCACTGATGAAGCCCGTGCCCAAATATTTGCCCTTGATGCTCAACACGTCCACCAGGCCGCCGTTTTCATAGGCGGTGTCCGTCTGGCGCAGCACCTCGGCGGCGTACACCCAGGGGTGGCCGGCCTCCAGGGCGCGCTCGGCTTTGGCGGTGACGGTGAACTGCGGATATTCCCGCTGCTGTTTCATAAGTTTTTCCTGCCTTTTTTGTACAATGATTCCTGTTAAGTATAGCTGGAACGGAGGATTTTGACAATGGAAATCGAACGAAAATGGAAAATCAGCGGCTTTCCCACCGCGCTGCCCCTGGTGAGGGAGGCGGCCATGCGCCAGGGCTATCTCACCACGCGGCCCGTGGTGCGCATCCGCGAAGCGGTGGAGCGGGGCGAGGCCTCCTATATCCTTTGCATCAAAGGAGAGGGCACCCTGGTGCGGGAGGAGATCGAGACGGCTATCGACGAAGGCACCTTCGCCAAGCTGGAGCGCTTCATCGGCAAGCCCCTGGTGACGAAGGACTTCAAGACCTACCGCCTGCCCGGCGGCGAGCTGCTGGAGGTGAGCCTGGTGGACCGGGGCTTGCCTACCCAGTTCACCTACGCGGAGGTGGAATTCCCCACTGTGGAGGCGGCCCGTGCCTTTGTGCCGCCCGCGGACATTGGCCTGGAAGAGGAATGGACGGAAAACGGCAGTTTTTCCATGAGCAGCTATTGGCTGCAAACGCGCGGGTGAGCGGCGATGGCAAACGAACGCCTGTTTGAACTGGTCTACCTGCTGCAAAGCCGCGGCAGCATGACCGCGCAGGAATTGGCCGAACGCTTTGAGGTAAGCCCCCGCACCATCCGCCGGGATGTGGACGCCCTCAGCGGCGCGGGCATCCCCATCGTCACCCAGCGCGGCGCGGGCGGCGGCATCTCTTTGCTGCCGGGCTTCGTGCTGGACCGCTCCACCCTGACGCAGAACGAGCGCAGCGAGGTGCTGGCGGGGCTGCGCAGCATGGCCAGCCTGGGCGGCGGCGAGGCCAATTCCGCTCTGGCGAAGCTGGGCGGGCTGTACCCCGAGGCGCAGCCGGGCTGGCTGGAGGCCGATTTTTCGCCCTGGGGCTCGGGCCCGGCACAGAAACAGGTCTTTGACACGCTCAAGACCGCCATTTTGCAGCAGCGGCAGGTGCGCTTTACCTATTACGGCGCCGATGGGCGGCAGACGCAGCGCACCGCCGACCCGGTGCGTCTGGTGTACAAGGCCTCGGCGTGGTATGTGCAGGCGTTCTGCCGCCTGCGCGGTGAAATGCGCACCTTCAAGGTGTGCCGCATGATGGCGGTGACGCTGCTGGAGACTACCTTTGCCCTGGACGAGGCCCACACGCCCCCGCCCGTGGAGGTGCAGGACTGTCCCAATCTGGTGCGGCTGGAGCTGCTGTTTGCCCCCTGCGCGGCGCACCGCGTGTATGACCTGTTCGACCCGGAAACCGTGACCGTGCGGGCGGACGGGCGGCTTTTCGTCACCGTCAGCTACCCCAACGACGGCTGGGTGCGCGGGATGCTGCTCAGCTTTGGGGAGGACGTGGTGGTGCTCTCCCCGCCAATTTTGCAGCGGGAGCTGGCCGCGGCGGCCAAAAAGATCCTGCAGCATTATTCTTTTTCTGAATAGGACACACATCGTCCTATTTCCTCTGTTATCCTGAAAGCACCAAAACAAAGGAGGCTGTTTTCATGGAAAACACGAAATTTTGTCAGAGCTGCGGCATGCCGCTGAGCGAGGACGCCCTGTGCGGCACCGAGGCCGACGGCAGCAAAAGCGCGGAGTACTGCACCTACTGCTACCAGAACGGCGCGTTCACGCAGGACTGCACCCGGGAGGAAATGATCGAATTTTGCGCCCCCATCGAGGTGGAGCAGGGCCGGGCGCAGACGCTGGAAGAGGCCCGGCAGAACCTGAGCAGCTGGTTCGACACGCTCAAACGCTGGCAGCAAGCGTAAGGGGGCGGCGCAGTGCCTTACGATTTCAAAAAAGAACAGCGGCAGTTCTACGCGCCGCCGGAGACGCCGGTGCTGGTGACGCTCCCTGCCATGAATTATGCCGCCGTGCGCGGCCAGGGAGACCCCAACCAGCCGGGCGGCGCCTACCAGCAGGCCGTGGGCGTTTTGTACGCCGTGTCCTATACCCTGAAAATGAGCGGAAAGCAGGGGCGTGCCATCCCCGGCTTCTTCGAGTACGTGGTGCCGCCGCTGGAGGGCTTTTGGTGGCAGGAAGGCGTGGACGGCGCCGATTACAGCAACAAAGCC
This sequence comes from uncultured Oscillospiraceae bacterium, assembly GCA_958403605.1. GTDB lineage: Bacteria > Bacillota > Clostridia > Oscillospirales > Ruminococcaceae > Ruthenibacterium. The sequence goes on along the minus strand of CATXYA010000198.1, from coordinate 491 downwards.
GGGTTCCACTGGATCTCCGTCATCCGCCTGCCGGATTTTGTCACTCCCGCCGATCTTGCCTGGGCGGTGGAGACCGCCGGCCGCAAGAAAAAGCTGGACTGCTCTGCGGCGGAATTTTTGACCGTGGAAGAGAGCCTTTGCGTGCAGATGATGCACCGCGGCTCCTATGACAATGAGCCCGCCACCGTGGCGGCCATGGCCCGCTTTGCCCGGGAAAACGGCTGTGCGGTGGACATCACTTCCGCGCGCCTGCACCACGAGATCTACCTCTCCGATCCGCGCAAAACGCAGGCCGACAAGCGCAAGACCGTCATTCGTCACCCGCTGCGGAGGCGTGAGGGATGCTGAAGAGGGAAAGCAAGTGCGCGCCCGCCCCTTCATCCGCCTGGTGCGCAGGACGGCGGGCGCCCACACTTTTTGTAGAGGCGGCCATTGGCCGCCTTCACGAGAAAGGGGCAGGTTTGTGGGCGCCCCCTCATCCGTCTGATGCT
>CATXYA010000197.1 GCA_958403605.1 uncultured Oscillospiraceae bacterium | reverse complement strand
TTCCGGCTCGGTGGAGTTGCGGGCCACCGTCCAGAAGAAGGGCGTGGTGAGCGTGGTGGTGGTGTACATCTCATACAGCGGGCACACCACCACGGGCGTGCCGATGTTCAGGCCCGCCTCCACCTCCATGGAGGGATGGTTGGTGGAGATCTGGCTGAAGGCCTTGCCCGCGCCGATCAGCGAGTCGATGGTGTCGGTGGTGGTGGCGGCGTCCTTGCTGATCCAGCCCTTCTGGGCCCAGCGGTACTGCCTCTCCACGAATTCCTTGTACTCGTCGGTGGTGAAATAGTTGACGACCTCGGGCTTTTCGCCGTAGTTCATCAAGACCCCCCAGCCGTCGCTCAGCGAGTCGGTGTCGCTCCAGGCGCTGTCAAAGGCCTGGCCGTTCTTCATGCCCAGCATGGCGGCCTCGGGATGGTTTTTGGACACGGCCTCGTACACCTTTTCCAGGTCCTCGACGGTCTTGACGTCGTCGCGGGTGAAGCCGGCCTCTTCCAGCCAGTCCTGGCGCATCTGGATGGAGGTCTGGGTGTACCAGTTGCAGGTGTTGGGCACACCGTACACATAGCCGTTGATGTTGGCGATCTTGGCGTCGTCGCCCATGGCGGCCTTGATGTTGGTGCCGTATTGGTCGATGAGGTCGCTCAGGTCATAGACGGACTGGGTGGCCACGTAGGTGGCCGCCTGGCTGGAGAGCGCCATCATCAGGTCCAGCTTTTCGCCGCCGGACAGCATCAGACGGATCTGCTCGGCCGCGCTGGCCCAGGGCACCACCAGGATGTCCAGCTTCATGTTGAGGTCGGGCACGGTGTAGGCGTTGATGGCCTCCTCGATCTTGGCCTCGTCGTCCTGGGTGTTGCCGATGAACATCATGGTGACGGTGTAGGGCTCCTCCCCGGCGGGGGCGGTGCTGCCGGATCCGGAGTCCGCGGCGGGCGCGGTGCTGGAGGCGCCGCCCCCGCACCCGGCCAGCAGCGCCAGGCTCAAGGCCGCCGCCGTCAGCATTGCGAACAGTTTCTTTTTCATAGGTTCTCTCTCCTTCATTTGGCTCTTGCTCCTTGCGGCCGCCCCGGTGTGGGCGGCCCTTCTGTATTGATTGTACACGGCGGGGCCGCGGCGGCTCAATCAGAAAACCGACCCGTTTTTATAACAAAACCGCACACTTGCCCCCGCCGCGCCGGGCGGACGGTTTTGTGATAAACGGCGGGCGGTTTTGTCATAGACAGGCGGCGGGCGCCGCGTGTATAATAAAAGGGAGTATCGAAAAAAAAGGGGGGCCTTGTCCCGTGGAAAAAGCGAAGCGCGCCCGGCGTCCCCGCTCGGCGCTGGGCAGCCACCGTGTGCTGCTGGCGCTGGTGCTGGCGGTGACAGCCCTGGACATCGTCGTCAGCGTGTGGGCCGTGCTGGCCGTGCAGCAGCAGATGTCCGCCAGCGCCCACAGCGTGGTGCAGAGCCGCATGGACCAACTCTATGACAAGCTGTTTTCCATCAACCAAAGCCTCAAGCGCGTGCTGGTGGAGGCCTACCAGGAGACGGAGATCGTAGGCGCGCTGGACGCCGACCCCCTTACCCGCCTGCAGAACCGCTCGAAGCTGATGACCCGCTGTAATTATATCACCGCGGACGCGGGGCCGGAATACATGCTGTTCTACTACTTCCCCAATTCCGAGGATTACCTGGTGCCCCACCATTCCTCGGCCATCCCCATCGATCAGCGCGCCGTGGTGGAGCAGGCCCTGAGCGGCTACATCGGCCGCCTGGTTTCCGTGGACAGCACCTCCGGCCAGTGGGAGGCGCTGGAGGCGGGCGGCCGCTGGTACGCCGTGAAGGTGTACCGCTACTACGGCGTGTGGATCGGCAGCTGCGTGCCCGCGGACGCGCTCATCGCGCCGCTGCGCACGCTCTACCCCGGCCAAGAGGCCGTGCCGCTGTTTCTCACCGCGGACGGCACCGTGGCCGCGGGCGGCGAGGCACTGGAGCGGCTGGGCTTTTCCCCCGAGGAGGCCACGGGCGCGTCCGAGCTCATCCGCCACGGGGGCAAGCGCTGGATGGCCGTGGAGTCCGAGAGCGCGTACCTGGGCTTCCGCGTGCGGCTGCTGCTGCCGGAGTTCGGCCAGTTCGAGCGGGTGGTGGTGGCGCAGGCGGCGGCCATGGTGGTGGTGGGGCTGGTGCTGTGCCTGGTGGTGCTCAGCATGGCCTACACCCAGCGCCGCATCCTACGGCCCCTGCGCGCCTTCACCGACGGGCTGAAAAATTACGACCCGGACGACCCGCTGCTGCCGAAAATGAGCAACGAGATCGCCGAGCTGGCCGCGGCCAACGAGAGCTTTTACAATTTGACGAAGGAGATCGAGCGGCTGCGCATCGACGCCTACGAGCGGGAGCTGGAGATGCAGAAAACGCAGATGGACTACATGCAGCTGCAGATCAAGCCCCACTTTTTCCTCAACAGCCTGAACCTGATCCACACCATGGCCCAGCAGGGCGACACCGAGGGCGTCTCGCTGCTCAGCAGCGCCACCGCCAAATATTTGCGCTACATCTTTCAAAGCGATATCGCCCGCATGCCCCTGGCGCGGGAGCTGGAGCACGTGCGCGACTTTTTGTCCATCATGGAGCTGCGCTACCCCGAGCGTTTTTCCTGTGAGATCGTGGCCGAGCCGGAGGCCGAGCGCCAGCAGCTGCCGCCGCTGGTCTTACAGACCTTTGTGGAAAACGCCATCAAATATGGCATGCCCCCCGACCGCCGGTTGGAGATCGTGATCTCCGCGCTGTGCGAGGAGATCCCCGCCCCCGGGGGCGGGGCTGAGACCGCCTGCCTGACGCTTTTCATCACCGACAACGGCCCGGGCTTTCCGCCCGACCTGCTGGCGGCGTGGGCCGCGGGCCGCCAGCTGGACCATCACGGCGGCGACCACATCGGCATCGCCAACGCCGCCAAGCGCCTGCAGCTGGCCTACGGTGACAAGGCGCGCCTGCTGCTGTACAACAGCCCGCTGGGCGGCGCGGTGGTGGAGCTGCACATCCCATTGGAGGAGGAATCGGTATGAACCTGCTGTTTGTGGACGACGACGCCCCCGTTTTGCAGGACCTGCAAAAGAAACTGGATTGGCCCGCCCTGGGCTTTGCGCGCGTGTTCACCGCGCAAAGCGCCGCCGAGGCCCTGCGGCTGGTGCGGCAGGTGCCCGTGGACGTGGTGGTGTGCGACATCGAGATGCCCGGCCAGAGCGGCCTGGACTTTCTGGCCGAGCTGCACGGCCTGCTGCCCGAGGTGCCCTGCCTCGTGCTCACCAGCTACGCCCGCTTCGATTACGCGCAGAAGGCCGTGCGCCTGGGCATCGTGGAATACCTGCTCAAGCCCGTGGAGGCCGCGGCGCTGAAGTCTGCCGTGCAGAAGGCGGCTGGCCTGTGCGCCCAGCGCACCCAGGCCAGCGCCGAGCGGCGCTACGGCCAGTACTGGCTGGACGAGCAGCGCAACGCCGCCGAATATTTCTGGCTGAAAACATCCCTGGGCAGCACCGCCGGGCTGCACGGCATGCCGGAAAAGCTGGGCTACGCCCCGGACGCCCCCTTTATCCCCGTGGTCATCGAGGCGCTCTCCAACGCCGACGTGGAGGCGTGGGAGGCCCCGATGCTGGAGTACGCCGTCAAAAACGTCTGCTATGAATTTTTGGAGAGCGACTACCTTAAGCCCCACTGCGTGGCCCTGCTGACCGCCCGGCGCTGGCTGGCGGTGGTGTCCATCGTCCAGGGCCCGCCCACGGACACCGCCCCGCTGGACGAGTGTCTGGCCGAGCTGTGCGCCACGGCGCGGGAGGCGCTGCAGCTCACCATCTGCTGCGGCGTGGGCGCCGCCGTGCCCTACGGCCATTTTTATGAAGAGGTGCAGGCCCTGACGGCGGTATTGAACGACCACGTGGACCGCGCGGGCCGGGTGCTGCACACCTCGGACGCCCGCCCCGCCGCCGCGGCCTACCAGACGCCGGAGACCGCCCTGTGGGAGCAGCTGCTGGAGGCCGGGGAGGGCGAGGCCGTGCTGCGCCAGATGGAGCAATATCTGCGCGGGCGCGCCGCGCATCTGCACCAGGCCGATATGCTGGCCTTCCGCCAGGACGCCGCCCAGATGGCCTACGCCTTTTTGAAGCGCCGCGAGATCCAGGCGCACCGCCTGTTCGGCGACAAGGAGAGCAACCGCCTTTACGCCGCCGCGCCCTATTCCATCGAGGACATGCTGGCCTACTGCCGTCTGCTGGTGACGCGCTCGCTGGATTACAGCAGCTTTTCCCAGAGCGCGGCCAGCGTGGTGGACACCGTGCGCGCCTACCTGGACGCCCACTTCACCGAGGAGCTCCAGCGCTCGGACCTGGCGGGCATCGTCTACATCAGCCCGGATTATCTGTCTCGCCTGTTCAAAAAAGAGACGGGAAGATCGCTGATGCAGTATCTCATCGACAAGCGCATCGAGGCCGCCTGCCGCTTGCTCGCCGAAAGCAGTTTGCCCATCAACGCCGTGGCCCTGCAGACGGGCTTTCAAAGCTTCGCCTATTTTTCCAAGGTGTTCCGCGAGGCCAAGGGCATGACCCCCATGGCCTGGCGCAAGCTCCAGCGGCAGGGGTGATTCCCGGAAAAGGAAAGGGCAGGCCGCAGCGCGCTCCCTCATCCGCCTCACTTCGTTCGGCACCTTCCCCCACCGGGGGAAGGTCATCAACTTAAGGATTCTTTCATACAAAAGTAATTCTGTGGAGCGTCGACTATCAGGAAACAACCCTGTATCCTGCTCACTGCTTCGCATTTCGCGGAGGGAATGTTCTTTCTCGATCCCGAGAAAGAACCAAAGAGGTGGGCGGTGGCGGAGCCAGAAAGGCTCCGGTGG
>CATXYA010000196.1 GCA_958403605.1 uncultured Oscillospiraceae bacterium | reverse complement strand
TGCATGGTGGAATTGATGTTCACCACTTTATTGCTGCGCGGCTGGGCCGCGGCAGGCTCCTGGGCATAGGGCTGGCCGTCCTCCGCGTATTCCGCGTCGTCCGCGTACTCCATGTCCTCGTCGTACCCATCGTCGCTGGGCACGCCCATGGCGTTTTTCAGTTTATCAAACATTCCCATAACCGAGACTCTCCTTTTTTACCCCTGCACGGGCGCTGCCGCCCGCGCTGTTTTACCAATAGCGGAGCCTTGGGAAAGGCCTGTTTTCAAAAATAGCTATTAGCATTTCTATTATCGTTGTTTTTATGGACATTGTCAATAAGATGCCTGAAAAAGGGTGATTTTGTCACATTAAAATCTTTTCGTCATAGAGGTCCGTGCCCTGGACGATGATCTCGTCGAACCGCTTGATCTCGTTTTTGTCCTTTTCGTAAGTGGAGGAAACGAGGATATAGTTTTCATCCTCAAACAGCACCGTGACCGGGCGCTGGTAGGCCACGTTGCCGAATTTGACGAACACGCAGTTCTCCCCTTCCACCGTGTGCAGGGCTTCCCGATCGATGCGCAGCCCCTCATAGATCTTGAAGGCGATGGTGGCCTCCTCGTGTTCCATGGTGACAACATTTTCGTTGATATAATCGCACAGCAGCTCCACCTTCGCCAGCCCCGCCGCCTCGTCCAGCGTCACGCCGACAACAGTGGCCGGGACGCTTTGGGAGGACACATTGGGAAATGAGATGGAGAGGCTGCTGTCCCCCTCTTTGAACTTTTCCGCATCCGCCGCGTCCACCACGGCAAAGTAGCGCCAGTGGTAATCGGTGATGATCTTGCCCGCCACGCCGGGGTCGTTTTCCGGCGGCGTCTGCTCCGCCGCCTGCTGCAGTTCGCCGGGCGTCATGGCCTGCAGCTGCTCCACCGTGTACAGCTTTTTACGGCTGTCCTGCGCGGAGACGAAGTACCCCGTGGCCGTGGCCGGAACGGGCACATAGCTGATCTGGGCCAGCTGCGCCTCCCGCCGCGCCGTCAGATCCGCGATGCGGGCGGAAAAATCAGTGGCCGCGCCCGTGCCGATCTGGATCTTGTTTTCCGCCAGCTGGATCTTGGCGCGCGCTTCGCTGACCCCGGTATAATCGCCCTGCTCCGCCGCGTCCAGCACCTCATAAACGCCGTTGAGCGTCTGGCGGGAAAGCGATTCCATGTCCAGCGCCAGCGAGGTGTCCACCTGGGATTTTTCCAGCGTCGCCAATTCTTCCTCCAGCCGCTGGATCAGCTGGCTGCTGCGCGCCGCGGTCTTGTCGGCGTACAGGGCGGCCACCGGCGTGCCGTAGGAAACGCGCTCGCCGTTTTGGGCGATATAGCTCAAAAAGCCCGCGCCCTCGTAGGGCACGTCCACCTCATTGGTGCCCAAAATACCTTTGCAGGTGATGGTGTCGGCCATCTTGTACTCAATGGCCGCCTGGGTGCTGTAGGGACGCCGCATCACCTGCACCACCTGCAGCAAAATATAGACGGCGGGGATCAGCAGCAACAGCAGCGCCAGCACCGTTCCCCCGTGCCGTTTCTTTTTCGCGCCCATGGCGTCCCCCTCCTTTTAAAACTCCCGGTCTTGCCAGCGCCGGATGATGTGCCGGGCGGTTTCAGCCTGTCCGGCCTCTTCCCATTGGATGCCCGGCATGCGGCGGAACCAGGTCAGCTGCCGCTTGGCGTAGTTGCGGGTGGCCTGCTTCAGCTTCTCCACACAAGGGGCCAGCGGCGCGTCCTCCTCAAAATGGGGAAAGAATTCCTTGTAGCCGATGGCCTGGGCCGCGGTGCGGTACTGCGCCCGGCGCCGCCATACCAGGCGCGCCTCTTCCAAAAGGCCCTGCGCCATCATGGCGTCCACCCGCTGCTCAATGCGCGCATACAGCTGGGCCCGGTCCGGAAAAGTAAGGCCGGTCAGCAGCGTGTGGTAGGGCGGCTCGGCGGGGCGGGAAGCGGCCAGCTGCTGGGACATTGTTTTGCCCGTCTGCTGGTACAGCTCCAGCGCGCGCAGCACCCGGCCATGGTTGTTGGGATGCAGTGTGGCCGCGTAAGCGGGGTCCACCGCCTGCAGGCGGGCGAACAGGGGGCCGATGCCCTCCTGTTCCAGCTGCTCCTGCAGTGCCCGGCGCACGGCCGGATCCGCCTTTTCCCCGGTGAAGCGGAGGCCTTCCAGCAGGCTCGACAGGTACAGGCCCGTGCCGCCCGCCACAATGGGCACCTTGCCCCGCGCGGCAATATCGGCGATGCACGCCTGCGCCGCCGCCACATAATCCGCCACAGAAAAAGGCGTTTCCGGCGGCACGAAGCCGATCAGGTGGTGCGGGACGCCCTGCTGTTCCTCCGGCGTCGGCGCCGCCGTGCCCACCGTGAGGCCGCGGTAGATCTGCATGGAATCCGCCGAGACCACCTCGCCGTCCAAGGCCTTGGCCAGCGAGACGGCCAGGGCCGTCTTGCCGCTGGCCGTGGGTCCGCAGACCGCCAGCAAATCAACCTTGTCTGCCAAACTGCTTTTCCAGCTCCTTCTGTGTAATCTTCAGCACCACCGGGCGGCCATGGGGACAAAACGGCGGGATCTTGCCGTCCAGCACGTCCTGCGCCAACTTCAGCAGCTGGGCCGCGGGGGTATGGTCGCCCGCCTTGATGGCCGCGCGGCAGGAGATGGAGTGCAGCACCCATTCCGTCTTTTCGCTCACCGTCTCACGGGGGTCGTCCCGCAGCCGGTGGGCCACGTCCACCACCAGGTCCTCCACGTCGTCCGGTTCCACGTCGGCGGGCACGGCGCGCACGATCACGCTTTTGCCGCCGAAATCCTCCAGCTCCAGGCCGCTCTTTTCCAGCAGCTCTCCCGCGCCCAGCAGCGCGTTTTTCTCTTCCGCAGAAAGCTGCACCGTCACCGGCGTCAGCAGCATCTGACTGCTGACATTGCCATAGGCGGCCGCCAGCGATTCATACAAAATGCGCTCATGCGCGGCATGCTTGTCGATGAGGCACAGATCCTGCCCGCGCTGCGTGACGATATAGGTATGGAAGATCTCCCCCACAAAGCGCAGCGGCTCCCCGGCATCCTCTTCCGGCTCTAAGGCCGTCTGCCGGGGCGCGGGGACCGGTTCCGGCTCCGGCGGAACCTTTTGTTCGGTCGGCGGCTGCGGCGCGGGCTCCTCAGGCGCCGCAGGGCGCGGGCCGGAAAAAGCCGTGGACAGGGGCGGCACCTCCACGTCCGGTTCCTCCGGCGCCCCGTAGGGCACCACCGGGCTGTGCAGCATCGGCGGCGCCTCCCGGCGGAAGGCCTGCGCGGGCGCGGGCAGCACACCGGCAGGGCGCGGCGCTGTCCCGGAGGGCGCGGACAGCTGCGGCGCCGGCGCGGCGGATACAGCAGATACCGCCGAAGCCGCGGGCGCATCCTCAAACACAAATTCCCGGTGCGTCGTTTGCGGCGTGATCAGCACGCTTTTCACCGCGCCGTACACCGTGTCGAAGATCTCCTTTTCCCGGGCAAAGCGCACCTCCGTTTTGGCCGGGTGCACGTTCACGTCCACCAACTGGGGCGGCATCGTCAACGAAAGCACGCAGCCAGGGAACTTGCCCTGCATCAGCGTGCCCTTATAGGCGGCTTCCAGCGCCGCCATCATGGTGCGATTTTTGACAAAACGGCCGTTGACGAAAAAGAACTGCATGCTGCGGCTGGCGCGGCTGCTCTTGGGCGGCGTCACCAGGCCCCGGACGGTATAATTGCCCGCCGTGTGGTCCACCGTCACCAGGTCCCGGGCAAAATCGCGGCTGAGCACCGCATAAGCGGCACTCAGCAGAGCGCCGTCTCCCGGCGTCTGGAACACCAGCTTGCCCTCGCGGGTGAACTTGAAGGCGATCTCCGGGTGGGAGAGCGCCAACTGGCTGACCACGTCCGACACATAGTTGCCCTCGCTGGAGTCTTTTTTTAAAAACTTCATGCGGGCCGGTGTGTTGTAAAACAGGTCCCGGATGGTAAAGGTGGTGCCCACCGGGCGGGCCGCGGGCTCCAGGCCCTCCTCCTGCCCGCCGCTGATGCGGTAACAATAGGCGTACTCGTCGGCTTCCGTCTTCGTCAGCAGCTCCACGCGGGCCACGCTGGCAATGCTGGCCAGCGCCTCACCGCGAAAGCCCAGGGTGCAGATGTGCTCCAGATCGTCCCCGGTGGAAATTTTGCTGGTGGCGTGGCGCAAAAAGGCGGTTGGAATGTACTCGGCTTCGATGCCGCTGCCATCGTCGCTGATCTGGATCAGCGAGATGCCGCCGTGCTCGATGGCGACGGCGACGTGATGTGCGCCCGCGTCGATGGCGTTTTCGCACAGCTCTTTCACCACCGAGGCCGGGCGCTCCACCACCTCGCCCGCGGCGATCAGCTCTGCGGTATGCTTGTCTAACACATGGATCTGCGCCATAACTTCTCCCCTTCCGCGGTCAATTCGTCAGTGTCTTTTTCAGTTCAAACAGGAAATTCAGCGCCTCCAGCGGCGTCAGCGTCTCGATGTCCGTCGCCTCCAGCTTTTCCACGATCTCGCTGGGCACGGGCGTGGAGGCAAATTTCTCCAGCGTGGTGAAATCCAGCTGCGTCACCTTGTCGGCGTTGGGCGCGCTGGCCTCCAATACCTTCAAAATTTCTTTTGCCCGCTTCGTCACCGGCGCGGGCAGCCCGGCCAGCTTCGCCACCTCGATGCCGTAGCTGTCGTCCGCCGGGCCGCGCACGATGCGCCGCAAAAACGTGATGTCGTCGCCGCGCTTTTTGACGGCAATGTTGTAATTCTTCACGCCGTCGATGGCGTCTTCCAGGTCGGTCAGCTCACGGTAGTGCGTGGCGAACCGCGTCTTGCAGCCCAGGCCCG
>CATXYA010000195.1 GCA_958403605.1 uncultured Oscillospiraceae bacterium | reverse complement strand
GGATTTGCCCGAGCCGGACAGGCCCGTCATGACGATGAGTTTGTCGCGGGGGAGGGTGACGTCGATATTTTTCAGGTTGTGCTCCCGCGCGCCTTTGATGACGATCTTGTTGTTGCTCACTGGATGCTCTCCTCGTTACAGTTTTGTTTTCTTTTCCATCTGCTTGCGCAGTTTTTCAATGCGGTCCCGCAGGAAGGCGGCGTGCTCGAATGCCAAGATCTTGGCCGCCTCCTTCATCTCCCGCGTCAGCTGCTCGATCTTCTGCTGGCACTCGGCGCGGCTCATGCGCTTGGCGCTCTTGTCGTCGCCCTCGTCCTTGCGGCTGATCTCCAGCACGCCGTTGTCCTTGATCTCCTTGATGATGGTCTTGGGTGTGATGCCGTGATCCTCGTTATAGGCCTGCTGGATGGCGCGGCGGCGCTCGGTCTCGCGGAGGGCGCGGTCCATGCTGGGGGTGATGCTGTCCGCGTACATGATGACAAGGCCGTCGGCGTTGCGCGCGGCGCGGCCAATGGTCTGGATGAGGCTGGTCTCGCTGCGCAGGAAGCCCTCGCGGTCCGCGTCCAGGATGGCGACCATGGACACCTCCGGCAGGTCCAGCCCCTCGCGCAGCAGGTTGATGCCCACGATGACGTCGATGGTGCCCTTGCGCAGATCGCGCATCAGCTCCACGCGCTCGAAGGTGTCCACCTCGTGGTGCATATATTTCACCTTGACGTCGTGGTCGGAAAGATAATCCGTCAGGTCCTCGGCCATCTTTTTGGTGAGGGTGGTCACCAGCACGCGCTCGCCCCGGGCGGAGCGCGTGTTGATCTCGCCCAGCAGATCCTCGATCTGCCCCTCCACGGGGCGCACCTCCACCCGCGGGTCCAGCAGGCCCGTGGGGCGGATGACCTGCTCCACGATCTTGGCCGATCGGCCTTTTTCGTACTCGCCGGGCGTGGCGGAGACAAAGACCGTCTGGTTGAGCTTGCCCAAAAACTCGTCGAACATCAGGGGCCGGTTGTCGAAGGCGGAGGGCAGGCGGAACCCGAAATCCACCAGGCTCTTTTTGCGGGCGTAGTCGCCGCCGTACATGGCGCGCAGCTGCGGCAGCATCACGTGGCTCTCGTCCACGAACAGCAGAAAATCCTCGGGGAAATAATCCAGCAGCGTGGTGGGCGTGGAGCCGGGCGCGCGGCCCGACAGCACGGCGGAGTAGTTTTCGATGCCCTTGCAGGTGCCCACCTCCTGCAGCATCTCGATGTCGTAATTGGTGCGCTGGGCGATGCGCTGGGCCTCCAGCAGCTTGCCCTCGGCGCGGAAGGCCTCCACCTGGGCGTCGCACTCGGTGCGGATGCGCTGGATGCCCTCGCGCATCTTTTCCCCGGAGACGATGTAGTGGCTGGCGGGGAAGATGGCCACGTGGCGGATATCGGCGGTGCGCTCGCCCGTCAGCGGGTTCACCTCGCTGATGCGGTCGATCTCGTCGCCGAAAAATTCCACGCGGATGGCCAGGCCGTCGGCATAGGCCAGGTTGATCTCCACGATGTCGCCCCGCACGCGGAACTTGTTGCGGATGAAATTGACGTCGTTGCGCTCGTACTGCAGCGTCACCAGGCGGTGCATCAGTTCGTCGCGGCCCATCTGCATGCCGGGGCGCAGGCTGATGACCATGCTGCGGTAATCGATGGGGTCGCCCAGGGAGTAGATGCACGACACGCTGGCCACGATGATGACGTCCCGCCGCTCGGACAAGGCCGCCGTGGCGGAGTGGCGCAGCCGGTCGATCTCGTCGTTGATGGCGCTGTCTTTTTCGATATAGGTGTCCGTGGAGGGGATATAGGCCTCGGGCTGGTAGTAATCGTAATAAGACACGAAATATTCTACCGCATTCTCGGGGAAAAACTCCTTGAACTCCGTGCACAGCTGAGCGGCCAGCGTCTTGTTGTGCGCCAGCACCAGGGTGGGGCGGTTCATGGCGGCGATGACGTTGGCCATGGTGAACGTTTTGCCCGAGCCGGTGACGCCCATCAGCGACTGGCAGCGGTCGCCCTGCAAAAGGCCGTCCACCAGCTCGGCAATGGCCTCGGGCTGGTCGCCCGTGGGCTGGTAAGGGGAAACGAGTTTGAACTGATCCAAAATCAAACCTCCGATCGTCGTTGCGGGGAAAGATGGCTGCGGTACGCGCTTTGGGAGAAAAACAGCACGTCGTCCTCGGTGAAGATGAGATGGTCCAGCAGCTGGATCTCCATGTGCTCCAGCGCCTGGCGGATGTGGCCGGTGGCGGCCAGGTCGCCGCCCGAGGGCGTGGCGAGACCGCGGGGATGGTTGTGCGCCAGGTACACGCCCGTGGCGCCGCAGCCCAGCGCGCCGTAGACGATCTTCTGGGCATTCAGCGCCGTGGCGCTGGAATTGCCCGTGGAGATCTGGCTGCAGCGCAGCAGCATTTTGCGGTCGTCCACATAGGCGGCGTACAGCAGCTCCTCCGTCTTGGCGAAAAAGCGGGGACGCAGCAGCGCCTCCACCTGGGCGGGCGAAGCCAGCTGCACCACGTCGCGCACCTTATCCTCCAGATAGAATTGTGCGAAGGCGGGGATCAGCTTCAGCGCCGTGGCTGTGGACGGCCCCACGCCGGGCACGGCGGCCAGCTCCTCATAGGGCGCGTCGATGGCGCGGGAAAAGCTGCCGAACTCCTTGATGAGAGTATGCGCCAGGGCGTTGGTGTCGATGCGGGGCCGGGCCAGAAACAGCAGCATCTCCATCACGTTATGGGGCGCGAAGGTATCGAAGCAGCAGTCTTCCGCCAAAAAGCGCTCGTACATGTGCTGGCGGTGATGATCGTGTTCTCCCATAAGCGGTCTCCTCTACCGTTCATTTTACTACTGAAAGTTGTAATAGTAAAGAGGAATATAAAAAAAGTTGTAAAAACTTGCTTGACAATTTTCGGCGGATGCCGTACCCTTTTGAGAGAGAAACGGATGACATCGCCAATAGTATAGTATATCATATTTTAGCTGGCTGGGGAGAAAAAAGTTGAAACAATATACCATGGGCAAAAACGAAGACGGCGTGCGCCTGTCGCGCTTTGTACAAAGCGTGACCACAGGCCTGCCCGTGTCGCTGCTTTACAAAAGCTTCCGCAACAAGCGCATCAAGGTGAACGGCAAACGCGCCGCGCCGGAGGACCGGCTGGCCCAGGGCGACGTGGTGGAGCTGTATTTGAACGACGAATTTTTTGCGGCGGCCGCGCCGGAGCCGGCGTCCAGGCCAAAGCGCCGGGCCGCGCCGCTGCAGGTGCTGTATGAGGACGAAAACATCGCGGCGCTGTACAAGCCCGCGCACCTGCTGGCCCATTCCGACCGCACGGGAGACGACAGCCTGGTGGACCGCTTCTGTGACTATCTGGCGGAAAAAGGGGAGTATGACCCCGCGGCGGAGCATACCTTCCGTCCGGCCATCTGCAACCGGCTGGACCGGGGCACCGAGGGCCTGGTGCTGGCGGCGAAAAACTACGCTGCCTTGCGGGACCTGAACGCCGTTATCCGGGACGATCTGCTGGCGAAGGAATACCTGGCCATCACCTGTGGGGTGCCGCCGCGGGGCCGCCATACGGCCTACTTGAAGCATTTTGAAAAAAATAACAAGGTACAGGTGCGGCCCGGCCCGGCGGAGGGCTTCAAACAGATCGTCACCGAGGTGGCGGTGGAGCGCACGGCGGGGCCGTTTGCGCTGTGCCGCATCGGGCTGGTGACGGGGCGGACGCACCAGATCCGCGCGCACCTGGCGTTTTTGGGCGCGCCGGTGCTGGGAGACGTCAAGTACGGTAGCCGCAAAATGAACGAGCGCGCGGGCCTCAAGACGCAGGCGCTGTGCGCCGTGCAGATCACCTTCCGCACGCTGCCGCCAGAAAACACGCTTGGTTACCTTTCTGGAAAAGTCATCGCCCTGCCGGACCCGGCGCTGGTCCACACCTTTGAAACACTGGAGGAACGAAAATGAGCATCGAACAGTTTGAGCAGTCTTTTGTGGTAGGCGACTGCGAGGCCGACTGTGCCCGCCGCATGACGCTGGGCGCCATCCTGCGCCGGGCGCAGCAGGCGGCCACCGACCACTGCACCAGCCTGGGCATCACCACGGAGGATTACGCCCGCACGCACACCGCGTTTTTGCTGGCGAAGCTGGCGCTGGAGAGCGCCGCGCCGATGTACGTGGGAGATGCGGTGACGCTGCGCACGCGGCCCTTTGCGCCGCGGCGCGCGGTCTATCACCGCCTGACGGAATTTTTTGGCGCAGACGGCGCCTTGCTGTGTACGGTGGACAGCCGCTGGGTGCTGGTGAGCACCGAGACGCGGCGCATTCTGCGCGCCGCCCCGGAGGATCTGCACCTGCCCTTCGGCGGCGAGCCGGAGCGGGAGCTGGATGTGAGCGTGGCCCGGGGCGAAGCCGCGCCGGTGGCCGTGGAGACCGCCGCCTTCACGCGGTGCGACAGCAACCGCCACCTCAACAACACCCACTACGCCGACATCATCTGCGACCACATGCCGTTGGACTTGATGGAGGCGCGGCGCCCGGTGCGGCTGGCCGTACTGTACCACAATGAGGTGCCGCTGGGCGCGTCCTTCACGCTTTCCCGGGCGCAGCTGGCGGACGGCAGCTGGTACTTCTGCGGCGCGGGAGACGAAAAAAAGCACTTTGAAGCCCAGCTGGTCCTGGAGGGTTGAGGGACGGCAGGGCGGGCGGCCTGGACGCGCCCGCCTCTGCTTCGCGGCAAGGGAAGGCCGGTGGGCGCCCCCTCATCCGCCTCACTTCGTTCGGCACCTATCGCCGGCCTAAGAGCCGCCGCGTAGCGGCGGTTGGCCTCCGAAATGCGCCTGCGGGCGCGATCCCCCACCGGGGGAAGGCGA
>CATXYA010000194.1 GCA_958403605.1 uncultured Oscillospiraceae bacterium | reverse complement strand
AGGCCATCCGCCGCAAGCCCATCCCCCAGAAATATGAGGCGGCCATCAACGCGGTGGGCTTCATCTTCCTGTTCGGCGTCATGATCTTCGCCACATTCAACGACATTACCCGGATGCTGCCGTCTTAAACCTGCCGCAGCCGGAAAAGGAGAGAAACAGGATGCGCAAATGGACCAAGGAAGTCAAGATCGGCAAACTTGCCATCGGCGGCGATAACCCCGTGGCGGTGCAGAGCATGCTCAACGTGCCCGTGGACGACGTGGCGGGCAACGTGGCCCAGGCCCAGCGCCTGGCCGCGGAGGGCTGCCAGATCATCCGCGTCACCGTGCCCACGCCGGAGGACGCGCGGCTGGTGACGGCGCTGAAAAAAGCTGTGGATGTGCCCATCGTGGCCGACATCCACTTCGATTACAAGGCGGCGCTGGCCTGTGTGGACGCAGGCGTGGATAAGATCCGCATTAACCCGGGCAACATCGGCGACGATGACCGGGTGCGCGCGGTGGCAAATGCCTGCAAACAGCACGGCATTCCCATCCGCATCGGCGTCAACGGCGGCAGCCTGGAAAAAGAGATCCTGGCGAAGTATGGCCGCGTGACACCGGAGGCGCTGGTGGAAAGCGCATTGTACCATGTGTCCCTGCTGGAAAAGCACGACTTCGACGACATCGTCATCTCCATCAAATCCTCCAATGTGCCCATCGTCATGGCGGCCTACCGCCTGCTCAGCGAGCGCTGCCATTACCCGCTGCACGTGGGTGTGACGGAGGCCGGTACATACCGCATGGGGCTGATCAAATCCGCCATGGGCATCGGCGGGCTGCTGATGGAGGGCATCGGCGACACCATCCGCGTTTCCCTGACGGACGCGCCGGAAAAAGAGGTGCGCGCGGGCTATGATATCCTGCGCGCGGCGGGCCATTTCGTGCCCGGCCCCGAGGTGATCAGCTGCCCCACCTGCGGGCGCACCAACATCAATGTGGCGCAGATCGCGGGCGAGGTAGAAGAGCGCCTGCGCGGCTGCAACAAGCAGATCAAGGTGGCCGTCATGGGCTGCGTGGTCAACGGCCCCGGCGAGGCCAAGGGCGCCGACATCGGCATCGCCGGCGGCAAGGACTGCGCGATGCTGTTCGTCAAGGGCCAGCAGGTGCGCATGCTGCGCGGGGATATCGTGGGCCAGCTGTGCGAAGAAATTGAACGGATGCTGTAACGGATGAAACCTCTGCTGACAAAATTATGGCCGCAGTTTTCCGCGGACGAGGCTTTTATGGCCGCGTTCAGCGGCGCGCTGGTGGAGCGCGTGGAGGCCGACCGGAAAAAGAAACAGCTCACAGTGGTGTACCGCACGGTGGCCCCCGTCCCCGGGGAGCTGCGCGCGCGGCTGGCGGCTTCGCTGGCGCCGCTGTTCCCAGGCTTTGCAGTGCGTCTGCAAGGCCTGTTTGCGCATGAAAACCTGACGCCGCAGGTGGTGCTGGACCTGGCGGAGGACCTCAAGGAAAACGGTCTGCCCATCAATGGCTTTTTGGCGGGCGCCCGGGCGGAATTTGCCGAGGATGCCATCCGCATCCACGTGAAAAACGGCACGGGCATTCTGACGCAGATCCAGTTCACGGACAAGCTGGCCGAGCACATCGCGTGCTGCACGGGCGTGCGCCCGGCGGTGGAGCTGACAGCCTCCGGCGAGCTGGACGCGGAAGAGGTGGAGCGCGAGATCCTGAAAAAGACGCCGGTGCAGCAGTTTGTGAAAAAGAACACCGCGCCCGCCGTCAAGGTGGAAGGGCTCGACTTGGAGGACGCGCCCGCCAAGGTGGTGGCCGGGCACACCTTCCAGCCCACCGGCCTGTCCAAGCTGCAGAACGTGGGCGGCGAGGCCGTGGGCAAGGTCACCGTGTGGGGCGACGTGTTCTTCAACGAGCTGAAAGGCTCCTTCAACAAGATCTATTCCATCTCCATCACCGATTACACCGGCTCCATCAACCTGAAGGTGCGCATGGGGCCGAACGAGGACGGCTCCTGCTGGGAGAGCCTGACGCCGGGCGACACCATCATCGTCAAGGGCGACAGCGCCTTCGACAAATACGAGCGGGATTATGTTATTTATCCCTACGACGTGCTGAAGGTGGTGCGCAAGCAGCGGGAGGACACCGCCGAACAAAAGCGCGTGGAGCTGCACCTGCACACCAAGCTCAGCAGCATGGACGGCTTCTGCGACCCGGCGGCGGCGGTGAAAATGGCGCACCGCATGGGCCACCGCGCCATCGCCATCACCGACCACGGCGTGGTGCAGGGCTATCCGGAAGCGATGCTGGCCGTGGACGACATCCATAAAAAAGACCCGGACTTCAAATTGATCTATGGCTGCGAGGCTTATTTTGTGGACGACATGGTGCCCGTGGTGTACGGCAAGGCCGCCGGGCCGCTGTGCCAGTCCTTCGTGGTGTTCGACCTCGAGACCACGGGCCTTTCCCCGCAGGACTGCGCCATCACCGAGCTGGGCGCCGTGGTGGTGGAAAACGGGGAGATCGGCGAGAGCTACAACGCCTTCGCCAACCCCGGCTGCCACATCCCGGAAAAGATCACGGAGCTGACGGGCATCAACGACGAGATGGTGGCCGGTGCGCCGGGGCAGGAGGAAGTGGTGCGCAAATTCCTGGCCTGGGCGGGGGACCGGGTGCTGGTGGCGCACAACGCCCACGGCTTTGACATCCGCTTTTTGAAGGTGGCGGCGGAGCGCTACGGCATCCCCTTTGAGAACACCTATGTGGACACGCTGCCCCTGGCGCAGGCGCTGTATCTGGGCCTGCACAACTACAAGCTGGACACCATCGGCAAGTATTTGGAGATCCCGCCCTTCGAGCACCACCGCGCCTGCGACGACGCCCGCGCCCTGGGGCAGATATTTGTGAAGATGCTGGAGGATCTGGAGCTGCGCGCTGTCAAAAATGTGGAGAGTATCAACACCGGCCTCGGCGGTGCCCGGGCCCTGGCGAAGAAAAATTTCCACCTCATCATCCTGGTGCGCGACCAGGCGGGCCTGAAAAATCTGTACCAGATCATCTCCGCGGCCAATATGGACTATTTCTTCAAGGTGCCCCGTGTGCCGCGCAGCCTGCTGAACAAGTACCGTGAGGGGCTGATCCTGGGCTCGGCCTGCGAGGCGGGCGAGCTCTACCGCGCCATTGTGGACGGCCGCAGCTTTGCCGAGCTCAAGGAGATCGCGGCCTATTATGATTTCCTGGAAGTGCAGCCGCTGGGCAACAACGAGTATATGCTGCGCGAGCACATCGTGGATTCGGTGGAAAAGATCCAGGAGTTCAACAAGACCGTCATCGCTTTGGGCGAGGCGCTGCACAAGCCCGTGGTGGCCACGGGCGACGTGCATTTTTTGGAGCCGGGAGACGCGGTCTACCGCGCGGTGCTGCAGGCGGGCAACGGCTTTGCCGACGCCGACAACCAGGCGCCGCTGTATTTCCGCACCACCGACGACATGCTCAAGCAATTCAACTATCTGCCGCCGGAAAAGGCGTTCGAGATCGTGGTGGAAAATCCCAACCGCCTGGCGGATATGATCTCCGCCGACGTGCGCGCCATTCCCAAGGGCCTGTACACGCCCAGCATCGAGGGCGCGGATGATTCCCTGCGGGAGGACACGCTGCGCAACGCGCGGGAACGCTACGGCGACCCGCTGCCCGACCTGCTGGAAAAGCGCCTGACGCGGGAGCTGGATTCCATCATCAAGCACGGCTTTGCCGTGCTGTACGTCATCGCCCAGCGCCTGGTGCTGAAAAGCGAGGAGTACGGCTATTTGGTCGGCTCCCGCGGCTCGGTGGGTTCCTCCGCCGTGGCGCACTTTTCAGGTATTTCTGAGGTCAACAGCATGCCGGCGCACTACCTGTGCCCCAAATGCCATTGGAGCGAGTTTTTCACCGACGGCAGCGTGGCCGACGGCTTCGATTTGCCGGACCGGCAGTGCCCGGTGTGCGGCACCAAATGCCGCATGGATGGGCACGACATCCCCTTTGAGACGTTCCTGGGCTTCGACGGCGACAAGGAGCCGGATATCGACCTCAACTTCTCCGGCGATGTGCAGAGCCATATCCACCGCTACACCGAGGAGATCTTCGGCAAGGACCACGTGTTCAAGGCCGGCACCATCAGCGGCCTGCAGGACAAGACGGCGTACGGCTATGTGAAAAAGTACCTGGAGGAGCGGGAGCGCACCGTCAACCACGCCGAGGAAAACCGGCTGGTGCAGGGCTGCGTGGGCGTCAAGCGCACTACGGGCCAGCATCCCGGCGGCATGGTGGTGGTGCCCAGCGACTACGATGTATACGATTTCTGCCCCGTGCAGCACCCCGCGGACGACAAGGACAAGGGCGTCGTCACCACACATTTCGAGTTTAAATATCTGCACGAGACCATTTTGAAGCTGGACGAGCTGGGACACGACGTGCCCACCATGTACAAGTACCTGGAGGACATGACGGGCATCAAAATGGACGAGGTGCCCATGAACGATCAAAAGGTCATTTCGCTGCTGGTCTCGCCCCAGGCGCTGGGCGTCACGCCGGAGCAGATCGACAGTCTGACGGGCACCTTCGGCATCCCCGAGATGGGCACACCCTTCGTGCGCGGCATGCTCATCGAGGCCCAGCCCAAAAGCTTTTCCGACCTCATCCAGATCTCGGGCCTATCCCACGGCACGGACGTGTGGAACGGCAACGCCCAGGACCTCATCAAAAACAACATCTGCACCATTTCTGACGTTATCGGCACCCGCGACAGCATCATGACTTATCTGCTGCACAAGGGTGTGGAGCCGAAGCAGGCATTCACTATCATGGAGCTCACCCGCAAGGGCAAGGTGGCCAAGGGCGGCTTCCCCGAGGGCGTGGAGG
>CATXYA010000193.1 GCA_958403605.1 uncultured Oscillospiraceae bacterium | reverse complement strand
GGGATGATCTTATCGCCCACGGTCACGTCTTCGCCCAGCACCTTCATGCCCAGCACGTCGGTGACGTCCAGGATGGCGTTCTCTTTCAAGAGCGTCTCGGGCAGGGCTTTTTCACGGCCCGCGGCCAGATGGACCACGTCGTAGAAGTTGCCGGCTTTCATCTGGGGATCGATGACGTCCTCCAGGTTTTTGTCGGTGGTCAGCTCCACGGTGGCGCCGGTCTTGGCTTCAAACCCGGCGGCGACCTTCTGCCACATCTCGGGGCCGTAAGCCGTCTCGATGGCGGCCACTTTCAAGGTCTGGCCCGCGTAATCACCCGCGGGGGCGGCAGACGTGCTGCCGGCGGTGCTGGCGGGCGTAGAAGCCGCCGCGCTGGAAGAGCTGCTGCCGCAGCCGGCCAGGACCGTCAGCGCCATGCACAGGACCAGCACAATGCTAAGTGCCTTTTTCATAAATGTACCTCCCAAAAATTTTGCTTTCCGGGCCAGCCTCCGCCGGCCCCTGTGTTTTCAGTATAACGCTTCTAGTTTGCTTTGCAATAGATTTCTTGTCCATCATTTTAACAATATTGTCTCTTATTGCTTGTGAATAATTTTTTGTCATTCTTTTTTCATTTTTTGTGCACAACATGCACAGAAAGTCAAAACAGAAAATATTGAATTTGCCATTCTTGATTTTTGTGGCCTTTTTTTGTTTTTTCTGTGAGAAGGAGCGTCTTCAAAACTTATAGATTTTGGCTTTCAGTTGTAGAAATATTGCTTTTTCCAGTCCGGCTGTAACATGCCTTCAGGCATTTTCTCTTTTTTCCCGCTCATTTTTTATGGTTTTTGTGTTTTCCCGCTAGATTCCGCCAGCATTTTTCAAATATTTTACTTTTATTGCTCAATTTATTATTTATTTTGCCCCGTCAAATTGAAAAATAGGCTTTTTTCTGAACAATTTCCACAATGAACTCAAAGGTTTCCCGTTAGAATGACTATACAAGTCGGCAGCGGCCGATTTTCCGGCCTTGTAACAACGTTTTTCTCCGCTTATAATGGAGGCAGGAAACTGCGGACAGGGCGCCGGCGCATTCCTGGCCTCCCCTGCCGATGAGGTGAACAGTATGAGCAACAGCCGCTATGATCTGCGGGGCGGGTTCTCCCTGGGGGGAGCGCGTCTTTTGTACATCACGGAATCCCATTTCGGCACCGATTGGCACAGCCTTCCCCACTCCCATACCTGCACGGAGCTGTTTTACTGCCTGCGGGGCATTGGGGAGTTCGACCTGGAGGGCAGGACCCAGCCGGTGGGCAGCGACGACCTGATCATTGTGAACCCGAATGTGGAGCACACGGAATCCAGTATTTCGGCCAATCCCCTGGAGTACATCGTGCTGGGGGTGGACGGGCTGGATTTCCGCTTTGGCGACGGCAACGAATCCTACGCCGTGCTCAATTACCGCGACACCCGCAGCGAGATCGTCTTTTTCCTGCGCACGCTGCTGAAAGAGGCGCAGAACAAGCCCGAGAGCTGGGAGAACGTGTGCCAGCATCTGTTGGAGGTGCTGCTGACCAACGTGCTGCGCCACACGCATTTCACCATGCAGGTGGCCAACGCCAAGCGCACCAACAAGGAGTGTGCCGTGGCGCGCCGGTACATCGACGAACATTACGCCGAATCGCTTTCGCTGAGCATGCTGGCCGAGATCGCCCACGTCAACAAATACTATCTCGTGCACGCGTTCAATAAGGAGTACGGCGTCTCCCCCATCAACTATCTGATCGGGCGGCGCATCCGGGAGAGCCGCTATCTGCTGGAAAACACTGATTATTCGCTGAGCCAGATCTCCCACGTGCTGGGGTTTTCCTCGCCCAGCTATTTTTCCCAGAGCTTCCGGCGGCTGATGGGGCAAAGCCCCATGGAGTACCGCAAGCAATACCGGGCGGCCCAGGCCGCGGAACAACTGAACGGGACGGAGTGACCGACGATGGGTTATGAATCGCTGCGGCTGCGCAAGCCGATCGTGGTGGAGGAGATCGTCTCCATCCATTATTTTGAATACACCAGCACCTATACCTTTGAGGGCGAACGCCACGATTTCTGGGAGTTCCTCTACGTGGACAAGGGCGAGGTATGCGTGCGGGCCGACAACGCCGAGCAGGTGCTCACCAAGGGCGAGATGATCTTCCACCGGCCCGGCGAGTTTCACAGCCTGCGCGCCAACGGCGTCAGCGCCCCCAATCTGGTGGTGGTGGGCTTTGTGTGTGAAAGCCCGGACATGCTGTTTTTCGAGCACCGCACCGAGCGCCTGGGCGACACCGGGCGCGCCTTGCTGGCCGCCGTGGTCAAGGAGGCGCAAAGCGCCTTTTCCTCGGCTTTGGGCGATCCGCAGACGCTGCGCCTGCTGCGCCGGGAAACGGCCCCCTTCGGCGCCGAGCAGCTGATCGGTCTGAACCTGGAGCAGCTGCTGGTGCTGCTGATCCGCCGGGCGGGCCAGGCCGTGCCCCCGCCGCGGCCCACCAGCCTCATCCGCGAGCACACCCAGCAGGACTTTATCGACCGGGTGACGGCGTACCTGGAGGCCAACCTCTCCCGCAAGCTGACGCTGGCCGACATCTGCAGGGACAACCTGGTGGGGCGCAGCTATCTGCAGAAGATGTTCCGTGAAAAGACGGGCGGCGGCGCCATGGAGTATTTCGGCACGCTGAAAATCGCCGCGGCCAAGGAGAAGATCCGCGAGGGCACGCACAATTTCACCGAGATCGCGGCCATGCTGGGCTATACCTCCATCCATTACTTCTCCCGCCACTTCAAAAAGGTGACGGGTATGACGCCCTCGGAGTACGCCTCTTCCATCAAAGGGCTTTCGGGCAAACCGCCTGAAGAGGAGGATTTGTAGAATCGTCCAAGCCTGTGTTTAAGCACAATTGTGCAAACATTGTATTGATTCTTCTATTTTCCCCATCCGCCCGGTGCAGTACAATAAAAGGCAAGGAAGCACAAAAACGGGCAAAACCTTCATTTAAGAAAAGGAGCGGGTAACTATGGCAATTTTAGTGAGCGGCGGCGCCGGATACATCGGCAGCCACACCTGTGTGGAGCTGTTGAACGCGGGGTTCGACATCGTGGTCGTGGATAACTTCTACAACTCCTGCCCCGAGGCGCTGGCGCGCGTCAAGCAGATCACCGGCAAGGATTTCCGCTTTATCGAGGCGGACGTCACCGACCGCGCGGCCGTGGATAAAATTTTCCGCGAGAACCGCGACATCGAGGCGGTCATCCAGTTCGCGGCGTACAAGGCCGTGGGCGAAAGCGTCTCGAAACCCATCGAATACTACGCCAACAATCTGGCCTCCACGCTGACCATCCTGGACGTGATGCGCAACTACGGCTGCAAAAACATCGTCTTCTCCTCCTCCGCCACCGTGTACGGAGACCCGGCCAGCGTGCCCATCACCGAGGATTTCCCCGTGGGCGCCACCACCAACCCCTACGGCACCACCAAGGCCATGAACGAGCAGATCCTCACCGATTGCTGCAAGGCCGACCCGGCGCTGAACGTGGCGCTGCTGCGCTACTTTAACCCCATCGGCGCGCACGAAAGCGGCCTCATCGGCGAGGACCCCAACGGCATCCCCAACAACCTGGTGCCCTATATCGCCAAGGTCGCCGTGGGCAAGCTGGAAAAAGTACATGTGTTCGGCGACGACTATCCCACTCCCGACGGCACGGGCGTGCGCGATTACATCCACGTGGTGGACCTGGCCCGCGGGCACGTGGCCGCCATCAAAAAGCTGCAGCAAAAGCCCGGCCTGTTCATCTGCAACCTGGGCACCGGCCACGGCTACAGCGTGCTGGACGTCATCAAGGCCTATTCGAAAGCCTGCGGCAAGGAGCTGCCCTATGTCATCGACCCGCGCCGCCCCGGCGACATTGCCGAATGCTATGCCGACCCCGCCAAGGCCAAGCGCGAGCTTGGGTGGGAAGCGCAGTACGGCATCGAGGAGATGTGTGCCTCCAGCTACAAGTGGCAGAGCATGAACCCCGACGGCTACAAGCATTCTTAAAGGAATGCCCCGCAAAGAATTCACTTTCGCCTGCGGCATCCGCCGCGCCGAGAACCAAGTTGATAAAAGTGAGGGAATTTTCATGAAAAAACCGATCCTCGTCGTCATGGCCGCCGGAATGGGCAGCCGTTACGGCGGCCTGAAGCAGATCGACCCCGTGGGCGGTCACGGCCAGATCATCATCGATTACTCCATTTTTGACGCGCGCCGCGCGGGCTTTGAGACCGTTGTCTTCATCATCAAGCATGAGATCGAAGACATGTTCAAGGCTGCGGTGGGCGACCGCTTGAGCAAGATCATGGACGTGCGTTATGCCTACCAGCAGCTGGAGGACCTTCCCGCCGGCTACGCCGTGCCCGCAGGGCGCACCAAGCCCTGGGGCACCAGCCACGCCATCCTGGCGGCCCGGGACGTCATCGACGCGCCCTTCGCCGTCATCAACGCCGACGACTATTACGGCCCCGAGGCGTTCCAGGAGATCTATGACTTCCTGTCCACCCACGAGGACGGCGCCCGGTACGAGTACGCCATGGTGGGCTATCTGCTGAAAAACACCGTCACGGAGCACGGCAGCGTGGCCCGCGGCGTGTGTGTGGAAAACGAGGACCACACCCTCTCCAGCGTCACCGAGCGCACCCGCATCGAGACCTGCGAGAGCGGCATCCGCTTCACCGAGGACGACGGCAAGAGCTGGACGGACGTTGCGCCGGACAGCATCGTCTCCATGAACCTGTGGGGCTTCACCGAGAGCTTCCTGCGCGAGACCTGGGACCGCTTCCCCGCCTTTTTGGACAAGGCGC
Source organism: uncultured Oscillospiraceae bacterium (assembly GCA_958403605.1). Lineage (GTDB taxonomy): Bacteria > Bacillota > Clostridia > Oscillospirales > Ruminococcaceae > Ruthenibacterium. The sequence goes on along the minus strand of CATXYA010000193.1, from coordinate 51 downwards.
TGGCGGAAAATCCCCTCAAGGGCGAGTACTTCCTGCCTAGCGTCGTCAGCC
>CATXYA010000192.1 GCA_958403605.1 uncultured Oscillospiraceae bacterium | reverse complement strand
CATTCACAAGCAGTAGCAGGGCGGCTTGCCGCCCGCGTTTGCCTTCCCCCGGTGGGGGAAGGTGGCTGATGCGCAGCATCAGACGGATGAGGGGGCGCGCACCTCGCTTCCCTTCTTGCGGGAAGCGCCCGCCCTCTTCCCCCTCCCATCAGAAAAGGGCTGCCGCACACGGCGGCAGCCCTAAAAAGGCTTTTTCGCTTATTCCACGTACAGGTGCATGGGCCAGGTGAGGTATTCCACATCGTCCAGCTTCTCGGCGGTGATGTAGCCCGCCGGGGCGTTGAGCACGGTGGGGATGCGGTTCACCAGCGTGGCGCAGGTGTGGGCGGGGGTGTCCGGCTTCACCACATGGAACTCGGTGTCCGGCTCGCCGATGATCTTCCAATCGCACATATCGCCGTCATTCGGGCCGTAGACCTTGCCGATGCACTGTGTCTCGATGACCGGGCCCTGATAGGTCTCGGTGGTGACGACGGCGCTCATGCCGATGCAGTTGCCCTTGGGGATGGTCTCGCCCGTGGTGCCGCACCACAGATCGGTGTCATAGAAATACGGGACGCATTTCTGGCTGATGGATTTGATGGTGAGGCCCAGCTTGTTCGCCAGCGCCTCGTTGGAGTTCCACACATAGGCGGGCTCCAGCGTCCCGGGATGGGCGATCTGCGCCTCGAATTCCTCGGGCGTCAGGCCAACGCCGTGGGCTTTCGCCAATGCCAGGCCGTAATCCTCCACGTTGTAGCTGACGGCGCCCTCGATCTTTTTGATGTTGTGCACGCCGCCGGCCACCGTGCCGATCATGTTGACCCAGAAAATGTCCTGCATGCCCGTGCCGGTGATGGTGCAGTTGTTGTCCTTCGCCAGTTTGTCCAGCCGGTTGGTGACGGCGGCGGACGTCGTCCAGGGATAGATGGCCTCCTCGCAGGTGGTCACCACGTTGATGCCGCGGGACAGGCAGCGCTCGAAATGGGGCATCACGTCCGTCATAAAGCTGAACAGCGTCACCACGGCCACGTCGGCGTCGCACTCGTCCAGCACGGCGTCCGCGTCGGAGCGGATGGGCACGTTCAGCTTGACGCCCAGGCCCGCGTAATCGCCCACGTCCTGGCCCAGGATCTCGGGGTTGGTGTCGATGGCGCCCACGATCTCAGCGCCTTTTTCATATAAGTAGCGCAGGATATATTTGCTCATTTTGCCGCAGCCGTACTGCACGACGCGGATCTTTTCCAAATTGACCATCTTGGTACCCATCCTTTCAGCTGTAAAAATTTCCGGCGGGGGGCTGTCCCCCGCTCTGTTTCCAGTGTAAAGGTTGTTGCCGCGATAAGGTCAAGTGGGCAAATTGACAAACTTTTAACGGGTTTTTAGCGGAATTTGACGGGGACCTGCAGCCGCAAAAACAGCCGCCGCTCGTCCTGCGCGGCCACGGGGATGTCGGCGATGGATTCGCACAAATAGTCCCCGCACACCTCGCAGCCGCTGTCGGCCAAATACTCCCGCAGGCGGGCGATATACTCCTTCTCCTTGTAAAAATCGTCGCAGTAGATACAGGCGTAATTGCCCGCCGGGATGGTGGTGATGAGCGCCTCGGGCACGAATTCCCGGTCCACGAACACGAACACCTCAGAGGCATAAAAGCGGCCCGCCCGGAAATCCGGTTCGCGCAGGATGGTGCCCGCGTTGCAGAAATAGATCTGCGGCAGCTTGTTTTTCACAAGGCTGTCCTGCAGCCCGCGCAGCATGCCCTCGTAGGCCTCGGTGTCGTGGTCGTACACGTTGACGCCGGTGTCCGTCACATACATCTGCCGCGGACCGATGTACTCCATCTGCAGCGTGCCGTCCGGCGGGGCGGCGCGGTAGCGGGCAAAGCTTTCCACCGTGCGCTCCAGGGCGCGGCGCTGGCATTTCAGCTGGCGGATCTCGTCCTCGGTCTGGCGCTGCTTTTCCCGCAGCGCGGCCTCGATGCGCCCCAGGTCCTTCTGCTCCAGCTGCTGCTTGATCTCCTTCAGAGAGATGCCCAGGCTCTTCATGTACTGGATGATGTCCAGCACCGCGCTTTGCTTGATGTCGTAATAGCGGTAGCCGTTTTCGCCCCGTTTGCTGGGCGAAAGCAGGCCCAGCTTGTCGTATAAGCGCAGGGTCTGCTCAGAAATGTGGTTGAGCTGCGCCATCTGCCCCACTGTCAAAAGCCGCATGGCCGTCGCCTCCAGGTATCTTTTTCCAACATTGTACCAGAAACAAGGTTTGTGCGCATCCTCGACATGGATCTTTTACACTTTGTTCATAAAGGCCGCCCAGGCCCGCAAAGGTCCCTCCTTGACAGCGGAAAGCGAGAGTGATATATTTGCCTTATTAAGAGATAAATATATCACTCTCGGAGGAATGTGTTATGAAAAAGCAAACCAAGCTGCTGCTGGGCCTGCTGGCGCTGGAGGGCGGCGCCCTGGCCTATGACGCGCTGGCGAACGAGGCCCGCATCATCCGCCCCATCGACACCGCCACTTATCAGTTCCGCCCCACGGACCTGCCGCTGATGCTGGCCACGGGGCTGCTGGTGGTGTGCGTCCTCTGGCTGTGTGTCCAGTTTTTTCTGCGGCTGCGCCGGCAGAATTCGACGGCGCCGGCGGCGGGCGTCACCCGCCGGCTGGACCCGCGTTTGGGCTGGTTTGGGTTTGCCGGTCTCTGCGGCTTTTTGGGCATCCCCGCCTACCTTTGGCAGCAGGAGGTGTGGCCGTTTTTCTTTTTTATCTTCTTCGGCTTTTTTGGATTTTTCTACGAGGGCAAGCTGAGCGGCACCCTGATGGACGAGCGCTTCCGCGAGGAACAGGACCGGGCGCAGCTGAAAGCCTACAAAACGGGCTTCGGCCTGCTGTGGTTCGTCACGTGGCTGACCTGCATTATCGGCAACCGCTGGCATGCGGAGCTAGTGGCGCTCATTTTCACCGTGGCCTCTTCGCTCATCATCGCGCTGGTGCTGTTTTTGAACAGCTATCTGCTGTACAAATATGACACGGAGGACGCAGAGTGAGATGGGAGTGGACGGTTTTACCTGCGCGCTCAAGCAGTACCGGCTGTTGAAGGGCCTGACCCAGGAGCAGCTGGCGGAGTTAGTCGGGGTGCGGCGCGAGACGATCATGCGCCTGGAAAAGGCGCAGTACAACCCCTCGCTGAAGCTGGCGATGGACATCGCCAAGGCCGTGGACACGCCGATCGAAGAGCTGTTCCATTTTGAATAGACGGCATTAAGACAGGCGCGCCAGACACTCCCGGTACAGCGGGTCGAATTCTGTGGCGTAGGGCAGGGCCGTACTGCCGTATTTGGCGAAACACGCCTGATAATCTTGCGCCGAAAGCGCCAGCGCCACGTCCGGCGTGGTGCCGCCGGCATCGGAAAGCGTGCCGTCCGCCGCCACGTAGCCGCAGGGCTCGATCATTACCGCCAAGCCGCTGTTGGGCAGCGCCACCAGCTCCAGGCCGGAGGGATATACCGAGGGCGGGCTGCCCACGATGCCGAGCATCCCCCGCGTCGGCGTACCGATGACCGTGGCGCGCACGCCCTCGCCGCGCATCAGCTGCAGCAGCTGTTCCGTGGCGGAGGCGCAGGCGGCATCGGTGAGCAGGAAGATCTCCCCTTGAAACACCTCGCCGCCCGGAGAAAAATATTGGCTGGACCGCCAGCTGAGATAAGAGCGGCCCGCCAGCGCGAACGGCGCGGCGCCCTGCAGTTGTGTCGCGCCCCGCGCGGTCTCTTTCATGAAAAACGTGCCCGGATCGGCGACGGGGCCCCCGGAGTTGTTCAAAAAGGAAAACAAAGATATTTTTGCGCCGCCGCTGTTTCCCCGCAGATCGAGGATGAGCGCGTCCGCGTCCCGGTGTTCCAGGAGGAAGGCGCGCGCTTTTTGCAGCTGACCGGAGTACATGCTGGGCACGGCAACATAAGCGGCCGTTTTGCCCGCGATCTGCTCCACCCGTTCCATGGGCCTGGAAAAGGACTGCTGCGCCGTCATCTCCTGGGCGGATACGGTGGTGAAGGCCGCGCTTTTTTCCGCGCCGTCCGGCTGCCGCCAAGTGACGGTATAGTCCCGCGGCCCGTCGTCCAAAAAGACCATCAGCAGCCTGGGGACCGCGATTTGATGCTGTAAGCCATCATATAGGGCGCCGTCCAGGTGTTGGTCCGCCGTTTGGGCAACGGCCTCCTCCACTGGCAGGCCGTTCACCTGGGTGATGACGCTGCCGGGGGCGATCCCGCTGTCCACAGGGTCCACCACCACATAGTCCCCGCCCGCATAGTAGGCATAAAATGGGATGCAGTAGAGGGAATCCTGAAAGAAGAGGGTGTCCCAATACCGCAGCTTGTCCTGCAGCTCGGAAAAGGAGCAGCCGCCGTCTTTGCCGCGCAGCGTCTGGCCGGTGGCGGTGAGGTCATTCAAAAAAGCGCGGCCATTGGCAAACACCAGCGCCGTGTGCCCGCTGCGCTGCCGGTTGAGGTAAACCGCGACCGACTGCAGGAATTCTTTGTCCGTGCGCGCCGCTTTCACGGCCTGCAGCAGCACTTCGCCGTCCTCCTGCAGGGTGGTGGCCGCGCCCGCCTTGGGCAGCAGGTCTTCCCAAACGAATTCCTGCTCCATGGCCTCTATCAAAAAGCGCGCGTCCTCCTCCCGCTGGGCGGCGGAAATGCTGCAGGCATCCTGGGCCGTACAGCCGAAAAGAGAAAGCGCGGCGGCCAAGAGCGCGGCCAGCCCTCTTTTTACAGCGGAACCCTTCATCTTTCTCTCTCCTTCGCTCTCGTGTTGCAGAAAAAGGGTGCGTTGCGAAACGCGCCCTTTTTTTGATGGAAATGGGAAGGTCCATGGGCGCCCCCTCATCCGTCAGCCGCTTTGCGGCTGCCACCTTCCCCCACCGGGG
>CATXYA010000191.1 GCA_958403605.1 uncultured Oscillospiraceae bacterium | reverse complement strand
CGGAGCGGTCCTCGCCCGGGGCGTCCTCCTGCGGGCTTCGCGGCGCTGTGGGAGGATGCCGGAGGCCGCTGGCTGCTGCCCGGCGCCATCGACACACATCCCCACTTTTTTGATCCCGGCGCCGAATGGCGCGAGGACTTCCTGCACGGCACCCGGGCCGCGGCCAGCGGCGGGTTTACCACCATCCTCGATATGCCCAACACCAGCCCGCCCGTGCGGGACGCCGGGACCTTTGCGCGCAAGCTGGCGCGCGCCCAGGCGGCCTCGCTGGTGGATTTCGCTCTTTGGGGCGCGGCGCTGCCGGACAATATGGAGGAGTTCGCGCGCCTGCAGCAGCTGGGCTGCGTGGCCTTCAAGGCGTTCACGCTGGAGGCTGCGCCGGATTATCCCTGGTCCGATGCTTACGATCAGCTGGGGGAGATGGAGCGGCTGGCGAAGCTGGGGGCTATCTACGGCGCCCACGCCGAAGACCCCACGCTGGTGCGCCGCTTCACTCAGGCGCACCGCACTGAGCCTTGGTCACTGGCCGTGCATGACGCCAGCAGGCCTTGGCAGGCGGAGCTGCTGGCCATCCACACGCTACTGCTGGCCGCGGAGCTGACGGGCTGCCGCCTGCACATCTGCCACATGTCCCTGCCCGAGGGGGCCCGCCTCATCGCTCGGGCCAAGGCGCGCGGTGTGGACGTAACGGTGGAGACCTGCGCCCACTACCTCACGCTCAACTGCGAGGACAACGCGGCGCTGGGCACCTTCGCCATGATCAACCCGCCCCTGCGCAGCAGGGCGCGGATGGAGCAGCTGTGGGAATTTGTATTGGACGGCACCATCGACTATTTGGGTACCGACCACGCGCCCTATCTGGAGGAGGAAAAGCTGCCGCCGGACGGCGACGCGCGCAAAGCGGCCTGCGGCGCGCCGGAGATCGACCTCGCCATCCCCCTGCTGTTGGAGGAGGGCGTCAAAAAGCGGGGCATGACGCTCCAGCGCTTTGCCGCCTTTACCGCGGCGAACGCCGCCAAACGCTTTGGGCTATACCCCCGCAAGGGCGTGCTGGTCCCCGGTGCGGACGCCGATTTTTACCTGGCCGATCCGGACAGCCCCTGGACCTTCAGCCGCCGCAATACGTTTTCCAAAAGCAAGGTGGCACGCTTTGCCCATGAGGGGCGGCGCATGGAGTGCCGCATCACGGCCACTTATCTGCGCGGGCGCCCTATCTATCGGGAGGGCGAGATCCTGGAGGCGCCGGGCTACGGCCACTTCCTGCGCCCGTAAAGCAGGGAGGCCCACCCATAAAACGACCTAAAAGGGCGCGTTGCAAAACGCGCCCTTTTTCTGTTAAAAACAGAAAGCCTTAGGCGTGGTGGCGCAAGAAAGCGTCGCGCCTTTGTGCTTGTCCCTTCCTCTGCACAGCCGCTTGAGGGAGAGGGAAGGCTCCCGCACTTTCCCACAAGAAAAGAGCACTGTCCAGGCCGAAGGGTCGGGACAGTGCTCTTTTATGGGAATAGGGGTCCGCCGCTGCGCGGCTGACGGACGAGGGGGCATCCGTGACCTTTTCCCGTGCGCATGAAAAGAAGGCGGAAGCCCGCCGGTCTTGCGGTTACCGCCGCGGGGCCGGGCCGGTGGATTCCCGCAGGATCAGCTGCGGCTCGCTGGCCAGCTTGAGGATGTTTGGGTCCCTGGAATCGCTCAGCACCATGTCCACAGCCAGCTTGCACAGAGACTCCGTGCAGTAGTCCACGGTGGTGAGGCTGGGATGCGCCATGCCTGAGAGATACAGGTTGTCGAAGCCGCAGATGGAGAGATCCCGCGGCACCTGGACGCCGGGCGTGTTCAGCACGCAGGAGAGCGCGCCGAACGCCACCATGTCGTTGACGCCGATGACGGCGGTGGCGCCGCCCTCCCGCAGCAGCTGGCCCATCACCTGGTAGCCGGCCTCGGCCTCGGTGGCGTAATGGCCGCCTGCGGAAGCGGTGATGGCCTGCAGCGCGTCAGCGGGCAGCCCCGCGTCCCGCACGGCACTGCGGATGCCGGCCAGGCGCATCTGCCGCGTCAGGGAGACGGAAGTGACGGGGCTCATGATATAGGCCAGGCGCCGGTGGCCCAGCTCCAACAGATGCTGCGCCAGCAGCTGGCCGCAGCGAAAGCCGTTGAGGCTGATGGTGTTCAGGGGCACGTCGTCCGATTTTTCGCTGATGAGCACCACGGGGATGCTGTTGGAGATCTGCACCACCTGCTTGAGCCAGTTGGGCGTGAACAGATAGATGATGCCGTCCACCTGCTTTTCCATACACAGGTCCAGGTAAGCGTGCTCGCGCTCGGGGTTGCGGTAGGTGCAGCACAGCAGCACATTGTAGTTGCGGCCCGCGGTATAGTTTTCGATATACTGCATCAGCATGGGATAAAAGGGGTTGTCCAGCGAGGGCAGAAAGACGCCCAGCAGCTTCGACTGGTTGGTCTTCAGCCCCTTGGCAAAGGAATTGGGAATGTACTGCAGCTGCCGCGCCGCATCCAGCACCTTCTGCCGCGTCTCCTCCGACAGCGAGATGCCGGGCGCATTGTTGAGCACAAAGGAAACCGTGGTCTGGGAGACGCCCGCCAGGCGGGCGACATCCTTGGAGGTAGCTCGTTTCATCGTGTCCCTCTCTTCCTATTAATTCCTATTAATAATTATAAAGCTTTCTACAGGGGGTTGCAAGAGAAAATAAGGCGGGTAATCAGGGAATGTGCCAAAAATATTCCTGATTTTTTGGATGATATTGCACATTGACAGGGGTTTCATTCAATGCTAATATAAAAACGTAAACTAAATCGTATTAGTAAATGTTTTACGAATCAAATCATCATCTAAGGAGGAACGGATATGAAACTGAAAAATGATGTGGCGGTCATCACGGGCGGCGCCAGCGGGATCGGCGAGGCCACGGCACGGCTGTTTGTGGAACGCGGGGCCCGCGTGGTCATCGCCGACCTGGACGAGGCCCGCGGCCAGGCGCTGGCGGCACAGCTGGGGGAACAGGCAGTGTTCTGCCGCACGGACGTCAGCGACGCCGCGCAGGTGGAGGCGCTGTTCGCTTTGGTAGAAGAGCGGTACGGCGTGCTGGACGTGCTGTACAACAATGCCGCCTACTCTCTCAGCAAAACGCTGTGGGACACCACCGAAGAGGAATGGGACAAGGTGATGCGCGTCAACTTGAAGGGCTATTTCCTGTGCGCCAAATACGCGCTGCCGCTTTTGAAAAAAAGCACCCACGGCGCCATCGTCTGCACGGGCAGCGAGCTGGGTGTGGTGGGCTGCGTGGAGAGCCTGGCCTACAACACCTCCAAGGGCGGCATCATCCAGTTTGCCAAAAGCCTGGCCTTGGAGCTGGCGCCCTTCGGCATCCGCGTCAACGTGGTGTGCCCGGCGGGCACCGAGACGCCGGCCTTTGTGAAGGATATGTCCCGCTCGGGCAACTACGAGGGCGAGGTGGCGCGCCTGGTGGCCAGCTACCCGCTGAAGCGGCTGGGCCAGCCCATCGACATCGCCCGCGCTGTGGCCTTTTTGGCCAGCGAAGAGGCGTCCTTCATCACAGGCACGCATTTGATGGTAGACGGCGGGTACACGGCACAGTGACCCGCAGGGATCGGTTATAAAAAGGAGTGGATCGAAATGGAACAAAGACCTGATACGCCGCTGGCCCCGCAGGGCGAGCTGAAGCGCAAGCTGGGGCTGGGCGCGGCCCTGGCCGTGGCCGTGGGCACTACCGTGGGCTCCGGCATTTTTTCCTCCGTGGGCGAGGTGGCAGGGGCGTCCGGCTCCGCCGTCATGATGATCATCAGTTTCGTGGTGGGCGGCATCATCATGATCCCGCAAAATCTGCTGTACGCCGAATTGGCGTCCGCTTACCCTGAGGACGGCGGCCAGTACACCTGGCTGCGGGAGGCCGGCTGGCGGCCCGTGGCTTTTTTGAACGGCTGGCTGGCTTTCTGGGCTACAGACCCCTCCACTTGCTCGGTGATGTCGCTGGCCATCGCCAACTATTTGGCGTTCTTCATCCCCGGCCTCAAGGGCATCGGCATTACCATCACGGCCATCGTCATCATCCTTATTTTCACGGCGCTGCACTACCGCTCGGTGGAGGCAGGGGCCAAATTCCAGGCGCTGATCACCAGCCTGAAGATGCTGCCGTTCTTCCTGCTCATCGGCGTGGGGCTGTTCTTCCTCAAGGGCGAGCTGATCACCACACCGGCGCTGCCCGGCGCGGCCACCGGCATCTTGGCGCTGCTGGCGGGCGTGTCGGCCACCACGTGGTCCTATGACGGCGCGGTGGGCGCCTGCTACATGACGGGCGAGATCAAAGAGCCCAACAAGACGATGCCGAAGGTGATGATCTACTGCATCGCCATCGTCATCCTGCTGTACGCGGGCCTGTCCACCATCGCCGCGGGGCTGATCCCGGTGGGCGAGCTGGCGGCCTCCGACGCGCCCATCGCCCTGGCGTTCTCCAAGATCCCGCTCATTGGCACGGCGGCGGGCATCGTCACCGCTCTGCTGGCGATCCTGGTCATCACGGGCTCCATGTCCGGCGCCACCATGTACCAGCCCCGCCTGGAATACGCCATGGCCAAAGACGGCCTGTGGTACAAGCGCTTTGCGGAGGTACACCCCAAGTACAACACGCCCTCCTTTGCGCTCCTCGCCCAGGCGGGTTACGCCATCCTCCTGGTGTGCGTCTCCAGCATCAACGATCTGCTGGGCTATTTCACCTTTATCTGCCTGGTGAAAAACATGCTGGTGTTCTGCACCATGTTCGTGCATCACAAAAAGGCGGATTATAACCCCGGCTGGCGCTGCCCGGCGTGGAAAGTTATGACTGTCATCGCCATCTTTGCCAACGGCATCCTGTTGGTGTCCACGTTCCTGTGG
>CATXYA010000190.1 GCA_958403605.1 uncultured Oscillospiraceae bacterium | reverse complement strand
GCGCCCATAAGTGGCGAAACGTTTTACCATATCATATTGAGAAATCTTTCGGAGTTTCCTTAACTTTTGTAAATTAGCACCAATTCCCACATCTTGCAAAATCTTTTGCATTGTAATAACCTCCAAAAATGAAACTAAGTAGTTTCCACCTCTTGATTATAGCAGAATAAAGCTGTATAATAGACAGCACCTAGTGTCTATTATGCAACTTTATTTTAGGAGGAAATAAAATGGGAGAAAATTTAAAAGAGCAGCAAAGCATCGAGCGCATCCAATGGTTGGGCCATCATTGCAAAACGCGATATTCTCTGACGGACCCGGCAGAAGGGGTGACACCGGAACAATTTTTGGAGATATTGGAAGAGGTGGAGGAAGCGGGGTATGAGGATTATTTGTTTTTGTTGATGCTGCAAAATGAGACGCAATATTTTGTCGGCCAAGTCCTTTATGCGCAAGTGGTCGATTGTTTGGTGGAATTGTGGCGGAAAAACGGGCTACAACAGACCTGCACCCAGCTGCGGGAAAAGATACAGGTCTATTGCGCGGCGGAAAAAGGCCAAGAAATGTGATAAAAAACTGGAATCAGATAGACGAAAAAAGGGCGCGCTGCAAAATGGCAACCCAAAAAGCACCTCCTGCAGCAACCATGGGAAGTTGTTGCAGGAGGTGTTTTTCATTGCTTTGCTTGATCGACAGCCGCATCTCAGGCCCGGTAGGGAACGCCGTTCCCTACTTTTTCTTTGCGTGTCGTTTTGCAGCACACCCGCACGTCTTTATTTCCCCAGCAATTTCAGGATAAACAGCTTGAAGCCGCCGTAGCCGTGGGCCGGGTCGGTCTTCTTTTCCGTCACGCGCAGCCAGGCCGACGGCTTGCCGTCGAACACCAGGCAGCCCTGCCCCGCGCCCGTCAGGGCCTTGGGGGCGTCGTCCTTTTCACTGGAGGGACAGTTGGCGTAGTCCCAATCGATGAGGCCGCGCTCGTCGATGGCAAGGCCCTTCATCTCCCACACCAGGCCCGCGGCCTCGCCGTAGCAGAAGCGCTCGAACAGCAGCTTGCCGTCCCGGTAAAAGGTGACCCGGTCCCGGTAATGGGCGTGGCCCGATTTTTCATAACAGAACCCGGCCATGTTTTTGGCCCGCAGTTCCGTAAAAATAGCGTTTGCGTTCATGGCTGCTCCTTTCGCTGCCCGGCGACGGCCTCATGCTCGCGCCGCAGCTCTGCCCACAATTCCAGCACCGTCCAGCGCCGGTTGGTTTCCGTCAGCACCGCCTTCAGCGGGATCTGAACGCCCTTTTGCCGCAGCCCGGCCAGCAGCGCGTCCAGCTGCCGCTCGGTGAAATCGGCCATGACCAGCAGCGGCTCGGCGGGCGCGTCCCCGGCGGCGGATGTTTGGCCGTGGGTTGTCCCATCGGCCAAAGCGCCCAGTTGACAGGCAAGGTCGCCGGCGGTCAATTCCCGCAGGGAAAACCCGGCGCCGGCGATGGCCTCCGCCGCCCCGGCGGGCAGGCAGTACCCCAGCGTCAGGGGCTGGCGTTTGGTGATGTGTGCTTTCATGGTTCCTCCTTTTCGGCGGTGAGACAGTAGAGGCGGGAAGAGAAGTCCGGCATCAGGCGCACGCCCTCGGCGTAGCCCGCGCCCGTGAAGCGCTGGGCGCGCTTGAGGCCCGCGGCCATCAAGGCGTCGCCGTAGACGGTGTACTCCTCCTGCTCGCAGGGCATGGTATAATGACCCGCGGCTACGTGCACTACCAGGCCGCCGGTGTTGACTTTGAAGGGCAGGATCTGGTTCACCAGATTGCCGAAGCTGCGGATGTCCAGGCTTTGGGGACGGGTGGTCACCCGGTATCTCTGCCCCGGGCGCAGCCCGGCGAAGCGCATGGGCGGCTGGCCGCGGTTGGGCACCGCGAGGCCCATCAGCTCCAGCTGCACCGCCTGCCGTCCGTCGGGCGCGACCACGGCCCAGCGGCACTCGCCGCGCTCCGGGCCCTGCAGGCGCAGGAAGCGGCCGTACTGCATCAGTGTGCGGTGGGCCTTGTACCAGGCGATCTGCGCGGCCACCTGCCTGCGCTCGGCGGCTGTGAGCTGGGTGAGGTCCAGCTCGTAGCCCAGCACGCCGAAGGCCGCCACATTGAAACGGCTCTCCAGCGGCGTGGTGCGCGCCGTCTGATGGTTGGGGCAGGCGGCCACGTGGCAGCCCATGACGCTGGGTGGGTAGCCGTAGCTGGTGCCCGTCTGGATGAAGGCGCGCTCCCAGGCGTCGGTGTCGTCGCTGGTCCAGATCTGGGGCATATAGCACAGCACGCCCAGATCGAAGCGGTTGCCGCCTGAGGCGCAGCTTTCAAACAGCACGTCGGGATGGCGCTGCAGCAGCGTGCTCCACACGCGGTACAGCCCCAGCATGTAGGTGTGGAAAAAGCGGCCCTGCTCCGTCAGCACCGGGCTGTAGGCGTCCGTGAGCGGGCGGTTCATGTCCCATTTCACATAGCGGATGGGCGCCGAGGACAATACGCCGTCCACCTGGGCGATCACGTAGTCCTGCACCTCTTCCCGGCACAGGTCCAGCACCAGCTGGTTGCGGCCCTCGGCGGGGGGATTGCCCGGCGTCTGGACGGCCCAATCCGGATGGGCGCGGTAGAGCTCGGAATCGCGGTTCACCATCTCCGGCTCCATCCACAGGCCGAAGGAGAGGCCCAATTCCTGCAGTTTTTCCGCAAAGCCCGTCAGCCCTCCGGGCAGCTTTTTGCAGTTGACGATGTAATCGCCCAAGCCGGCCTTATCATTGTCCCGCGCGCCGAACCAGCCGTCATCCAGCACGAACAGCTCGGCCCCCAGCCCGGCGGCGCACTTGGCCAGCTTCAAAAGCTTGTGCTCGTTGAAATCGAAATAGGTGGCCTCCCAGTTGTTGAACAGCACGGGGCGGCTGCGCCCGGCCCAGGGGCCGCGCACGATATGGCGGTTCACAAAATCATGCAGATTGGCGCTCATGCCGTTTTTGCCGTCCGCGGAAAACGTCAGCACGGCCTCGGGCGTGGAAAAGCTCTCGCCGGGGCGCAGCGTCCAGGAAAAGCCCTCGGGCTGGATGCCCGCCAGCACCCGGGTATAGCCGTCGGGCGAGACCTCGGCGCAGGCGTAATGGCTGCCGGAATAGATGAGGTTGAAGCCGTAAACATTGCCGTGGAACTCGTCCGCCCCCGGCTCGGCCAGGAAAAAGAAGGGATTGCACGTGTTGGAGGACACGCCGGAACGGCTGCCCAGCACGTGGGCGCCGCAGGTGAGCGGCGTCTCGGCGGCGTGCCGTTCCCGCGCCCAGGCGCCGGGCAGGCTGGTGAGCGTGTAATCGGCCCGCGGCAGGTCCAGCTGGTAGCTGAGGGCGCGGTGCAGCGTCACGGCGCCCTTGGTGCCGTTGCGCAGGCGCAGCCGCCGGGTGATCACGTCGCAGTCGGGATAGACGGTGTACAGCAGGGTGGCCAACAGCCCTTCCGGCGTGGAAAAATCCAGCGCCAGCGTCTCCTCGCCGCCCAAAGCCCCCGGCAGGCCCGCGGGGGGCACGCTGCCCTGCAGCCGCCGGGCCGCGGCAAAGCGGAAATCGGCCACGCCGCCGGGCATCGAGACCTCCAGGAGGGGGGCGCGGAAATCGCCCCGGCCCAGAGGCGACAGCTCCAGGCACAGGTGATTGGGAGAAAGCCCCGGCTCCTCGGGCCAGGGCGCCACACAGGTGCCATAGGGGGCGCTCAGCTTTTCCCGCAGCGGGGCATCGCCCGCCAGGTGCAGCTTGGCGCCGTAATGCAGATTTTCCGCCAGACCTTTGCGCAGCCCGATATAGTAGCCGGTGTGCCCGGTCTCCAGGCAGAATTTATCGCCTTCCCGCCGGATCATGGCCTCAGCCCCCTTGCTCAAAACTTACGTTGTTGCTTTCTTTCAGGTGCCACTCTATTATACTTTACTTGAAGGGCTCCCGCAAGGCAAGGTTTTGTCGAGGGAACATCCGAGCAGCGGGGTGGATTTGAGTTCTTTGAGCGATTTGTTCATAAAAGAAGAGAAAAGTCCATGCAATTTGCCAATAGATTTTTGGGGGCGGGGTGGCTATAATAAAGACAGAAAGAAAAGAAAGGAGTTGAGGCCCATGTACCAAGCAGAAGAACCCGTGCAGCTGGTGCAGGGCGCTTAACTTAGACGAACCGCTTGATCGAACCTAAGAATAGGGTTGTTGGCCGTCCGGTGTTGCGGGACGAGAAACCGCAGGAGATGAGACAGAGCCAAGCATAGCAAGAGCGCGCATCGTCTCAACGAAAGTTACAGCGTCTTGCACACAGCATGCATCAGAACAGCGAAAGCTGTTATCATAAAAATCGTTCAGGAGAAATGCCTGAAAGGGAAACTTCCTCCAAGAGGAACCTTGTAAAAAGGAAAACAGGGGAAGCATCCACGCAGAGAAAAATCTTATTGAAAATGTTGGTCGGTATGATCTCCAAAAGTTGAAATCCAAACATGAATCTTCATGGATGGCCAGTCATTTTGCAGGATCGCATCGAAACCCAAAAAGCAGTAAGAATCTTCTCGCGAAACAAAAGGAGTATTTGTAGGCCCATGTACTGAGTGGTTTCAGCAGAAACTTTTCTCGATCCGAAGTTCCAATCGGGATTTCAGAAATTTTTGAAAGAAAAGGCGAACCTCCCATGCAGAGCGTATGATCACTTAACAAGTTCCGAAGCTTCAATTTTCGGCCGAAAAACGAAATAACAAAAGGGCGTCCCGCAAGCGTTTTGCGGGACGCCTTTTTTCGTTAGAGGGGAAGAGAAGGAAAGCGCGGGGGCGGCGCCATCCGCTTCGCTGTGGTCGAGGGAGGAATGGGCAGGCTCGTGGGCGCCCCCTCATCCGTCAGCCGCAAAGCGGCTGACACCTTCCCCCACCGGGGG
>CATXYA010000189.1 GCA_958403605.1 uncultured Oscillospiraceae bacterium | reverse complement strand
AGAGGTAAGATAACACCCTCTGCAAAAAAGGTATCGTTATCTTACCTCAACAAAGGACGTGCCCGCGTTCAGCGTCAGCTTTTTGTCACCCACCACGCACACGCCGCTCATGCGCTTTGACGGATCCAAGGGGGAGGTTTTCTCTTCTCCCACTAGGGTGTTGTTCAGCGTCACGTCGCCGTCGCTGATGATCATGCCGGCGACCGCGGAATTCGTCAGTTCCAAGCTGCCGCCGCCGTGGATGATCAGGTTGCCGCCCACGCGGATCCCCTCAAAGGACAGGGCGTCGCCGGGCGACGCGGCAAGGCACAGGTCGGCGTCGGTGTTGAGGTCCCAAGTAAAGTCCTCGGTAGCTCCGTAGCTGTCCAGCCTGCCCGCAAAGCCCATGCCGAACAGCGCCGAGGGCACGATCTGGTCCTTGGGCAGCTGCTGCATTTTCAGCTCCACCGTCTGCGTCTCGCCGCCCACGGTGGCCGTGGCTTTCAGGGTGAGGAAGGTCAGCTTGGTGGTGGAGTCCAACTGCGCGCCCGTGCTGCTCACCTGCACGGTCATGTCGCCCTGGTCCTCCACGGAGAGGGTCATCCCGGTTTCGCCGAAAGCGGCGGTGCTGCCCGTGCCGTCCGCGATGTCCCCGGCCAGCATGCGCACGGCGGCCAGGGCGGCGTAATAGGCGCGGTCGCTGGACGCGCGGCGCACGCTGCGGCTGTGCAAATTGCCCGCCGATGCCAAAATAGCGGCCACCAACACCAGCAGCACCAGCAAAAACACCAGTACTTCCAGCAAGGCAAAACCCGGTCTGCGCCGTTTCGCCATGGCAGCCGCCTCCTTTCTTAAGGGATTTTGGGATGGGGTGGGTGTGGGCGGCCAATGGCCGCCCAACCGGAGGGATGGGACGTTTGCGGGCGCCCCCACTTTTTGTAGAGGCGGCCATTGGCCGCCTTCACGGTGGAAGAGAGGTTTGGGGAACGTTTGCGGGCGCCCCCTCATCCGTCAGCCGCGCAGCGGCTGACACCTTCCCCCACCGGGGGAAGGCTTTTGTTTTTCCTGCTTTCGCGGAAAAACAACGTCGCTTTACGCTGGCCTATAGATCAGTAACAAGCATAAAACTTTTAGCAAGTAGAAGCAGGGCGGCTTGCCGCCCGCGTTTGCCTTCCCCCGGTGGGGGAAGGTGCCCCGCCAGGGGCGGATGAGGGGGCGCGCAGAAACTTATCCCATGTGATAAGGCCCTGCAGGCCGCTTCCCTTCTCACGCCACCTGTTTCAGCATGTAGAAGTCGATCACCAGGTTGAACGTGCCCTGGTCGGGCGCATAGCTGAAGCTTTGCACGCGGATGGGCGTGCGGCCCGCCAGGTCCGTCAGCAGGGCGCGGAACTCCGCCTGCGCCGCCGGGCCCTGGATGGTGACCGTGTTCACCAACACGTCCGCGCTGGTGATGGCGCCCGCGGCGCCCAGGGACGTGTCCTCCGTTTCCCCGGCGCTGCCCTCGGCGGCGGCCAGGTGCTCCTGAAAGGCGTAGGTGTCCGCGGCGGCCTGCTCCTGGCCGCCCCAGCTGACGGTGCCCACGTGGGTGCCCGTCAGGCTCATGCTGCTGGAAATGATGCCGCGCGCGTCCAAAAAGCTTTTGCACAGCTCGGTGAGCTGGGCGTTGCTCATGGGCTCGTAGAAAATTTCCGCCGCGTGGCGCGCATCCAGGCGCGCGTCCTCGCGCGCCTGCGCGGCCGCCGGGGCCCCGGCGATATCGGCCAGCATGGTCGCTTCCGTCATCTGCTCCGTGGAGAGCGTCTCCTGCAGCTGGGTGCGCCGGTCCAGCGCCGGGCGCACCAGCAGCGCAAACCCGCCGATGACCACCGCCACCACGGCCAGCAGGAACAGCAGCAGTTTTTCCCGTTTTGAAAGCTGTGTCATATCACTGTGCCTCCTTGACCGTGCAGACGACGGTGAACACATAGCCGCCCGCGCCGCTGCCGTTGTCGGTGTAGCTGGAATAATCCACGGCGTCGTAATCGCCCGTGGCCTGCATGCGGGTGATAAAATCCGGGATCTCACGGTAATCGCCCACCTGGCAGGTGAGCGTCAACGCCCGGTTTTCGGCGTCATAGCGGTAGCCCGTGAAGCTGACAACGCCCGCCGCCGCGCTCTCTGCGCGGGTGAGCATGGCGTCCTCGGGCTGGCGGGTGGCGGCCAGCGCCGCCGCCGCGTCCTCCGCCTGCTGGCGCGCGGCATTGTATTCCGCCGCTGCCGCGCGGTCCTGGTCCACCTGCTCCACAATGGCCAGGTTCTCCGGGTCCTCGGTGAAAGCGCGCACCTCGTCGATTTGCCGCTGCAGGCCCAGGTTCGTCACCAGCAGGGCGATGAACGCCGCCACCACCAGCCCGCCCGCGACGGCGGGCACGGCCCAGGGCAGGCCCTTTTTCTTCTGCTCCATGCCCGCGGCGCCCTTGACCTTGGCCGCCGCCAGCAGGTCCAGCGGTTTTTCCTTGCCGGGCAAAAACGCGCCCAGCGCGCAGAACACATCCGCCAGCGTTTCGTCGACGCCGCCGGCAAAGCGCACGGCGTCACTGTCCGGCAGGGGCGCGGCCTGGACGTTCAGCGTGTCGCCCACCACCTTGCAGCCCGCGGCCTCTTCTGCCGCCAGCCCCGCGAACCACACGCTCTTGGCGGGCTCGGCGTTTTTCTGCGTTTGGCTGAACTGCAGCATGCTGGACACGCGGTCCATCAGCGCGCCCATGATGGCCGTGGTGCCCCGCGGCTCCACCAGCCGCGCGCGGCTGCTCATCACGTACTCCCCGTGGGAGAATAAGTAGGTGACCTCGCTTTGGCCGTCCAGCGCGCACACGATGGCGCCGCCCTCGGCCAGGGCGGGCACGCAGCGCGCCATGCGCACACAGCACGCCAGCGCCGTGGTGATGCCCGTCAGCTTGCAGCCCGCCGTCTGGGCCAGCTCTTCGTATTGATGCAGCTGCTCCCGGTCCGCCGCGCAGCACAGCACGGTTTTGCCGCCGTTTTCCCGCGTGCCCGTCTCGGCGTAGTCGTAGACAAGGTCGCGCCCCGCGGCGTCCAGCTCCTGCAGCTCGCTGCGCGTCACGTTCAACAGCTCTTTTTTCGTCATTTTCGGCACTGCCAGCGATTTCGCCATCACCTGGCCGGAATCCACCACCAGCTGGGCGCTTTTCACGCCCGCCGCGCGGCACAGCTCGGCCATGGCCTCGCCCAGGGCCGCCTGGTCCGTCACCAGGCCGTTGATGAGCGCGCCCTCCGGCACGGCCCCGCGCACCGCCTTGGTGATGGTGAGGGCTTTGGCCGTGGCCTGCCCTTCCAGAAACAGCAGCGTGCTGTCCGCCAGATAAATGATGCTTTTCCTGCCCATTGCTCTCACTCCCTTACAGGTTGCCCACGTTGCCGTACATGTTCCAGATGGGCACCAGCACGCCCAGCATGATGATGGCGACGATGACGCCCATGAAGACGATCATCACCGGCTCCAGCATGCCCGTCAGCTTTTGCAGGGCCACGTCCGATTCATATTCGTAATTGTCCGCCACGGTCTCCAGCATCTGGTCCAGCTGGCCCGTCTCCTCGCCCACGAAGATGGTGGGCGCCAGCTTGGCGTCGAAGCCGTCCACCGATTGGATGGCTTTGCTGAGCATCTCGCCGCTGCGCACCTGCTTGATGACCTCGTCGAACTGGGCGGCGATGTAGGTGTTGTCCACCGTGGACGCCGCGATCTCCAGGCTGCGGATCATGGACAGGCCACTGGTGTACAGGCTGGCCTGGCTGCGGGAGAACCGCGCCGTGTAGATGACGCGCAGCCGCTTGCCCACAATGGGCACATGCAGCTTAAATTTGTCCCACCACAGGCGCACCGCGGGCAATTCCATCAGCAGCTTCACCGCCAGCACGATCAGCAGCGCCCCGATCAGCAGCACATACCAGCGCGTTTTCAAAAAGTTGCTGAAGTTCATCAGCACCTGGGTGAAGGCCGGGATGGCCATGCCCTCGAACATGGGTTCCAGCGTGGGCATGACGCCCAAAAAGATGATGAACACCGCCGCCACGCACACGACGCCCAAAATTTTGGGATAGAGGGTGGCGCTTTTCACGCGGCTGTTCATGCGGTGCTCTTTCTGATAATGGTCGGCCATTTTGGCGGCCACCTGCTCCAGCTGGCCGCTGGCCTCGCCCGCGCGGAACATGCTGATCATCATATCGGGGAACACGCCCTGCTCGTCCATGGCCTCGCTGAGGGGCACGCCCTGCTGGATGCGCTTTTGCACCTCGCGGTACACCGCGGCCAGGTTGGGCTTCAAGTCGCCCATCAGCAAAATGCCCATGGCGCGGGACAGGGTGATGCCCGCCGCCGTCATGCTGGCGATCTGGCGGCAGAACTCGCTGAGCTCCATGGGCTTCAGCCGCTTTTTCGCCGTGCCGGCCGCCTCTTCCTCGCGGCAGGACACCAGAAAGATGTCCTCCTGGCGCAGCGCGGTATACAGGGCCGTTTCGTCGGCGGCATTGCGCTTGCCGCGCACAGCCTTGCCGCCGCCGTCCTTGCCCTCGTAGAGATACACAGGCATCGGTTCCACACTTCCTTGTCAGTTCGTTGTCGGGTGGGTGCTGGGGGTGGGCGGCCATTGGCCGCCGCTACGGATGGGGACGTTTGCGGGCGCCCCCTCTTGCATGGGAAACGTTTGCGGGCGCCCCCTCATCCGTCAGCCGCTTTGCGGCTGACACCTTCCCCCACCGGGGGAAGGCGGTGCTGTCCGAACTGGGCAAAGCCCAGTTTGGCGAACAGCACCCCTGCAAGGCCGCCCCAAGAACGGAGTGATTGGCTGGCGGCTACTGCTGCAACGCGGGCGGCTTCGCCTCCCTGCTACTACTTGCTAAAAGCTTTACGCTTGTTAGTATCTTTAAGTAAGCGTA
>CATXYA010000188.1 GCA_958403605.1 uncultured Oscillospiraceae bacterium | reverse complement strand
TTCGCGCCGCACGTAGCCCAGCTGCACCAGCCGCTCCACCGAGCGGGCCGTGTGGCCCGCGTCCGCACCCAGCGCCGCCGCCAGCTCCCCCGGCGCGCAGCCGGGATGGCAGTCGATGTACAAAAAGAAATACAGCAGCCCGCTGGTGAGCCCCAGCCGCTGCAGCTCCGGCTCGCAGAACGCGCCGAAGGCCTTGCGCAGCCGCAGCACCTGCCGTGCCAGACCAGCCATCCCGCGCGCCCCCTCTCCGTCTTTTGCCTCAGTATAGCAAACTATTTGACAACAGTCAAGTATTTTTCAAAACGGCGCCCGTCTCCCCGCCCGCCAGCAGCCGTGTCAGTGCCTCCATGTAAAAATAGTCACCCCAGCCGGTGCACTCGTCCACGCCGTCGGACACACCGATGTTGAAGGGGCTTTTTTTGCTGTAGGTGCCGTGCCGCAGCTGGCCGAAGCCCGGCCTGTGCCCGGTGACGGCATACCTCGAGGCCAAACTGTACAGCATGCGCCGGGCCAGCAGCTCATACGCCGCGCCCTCGGCCAGGGGCAGGCAGTGCGCCGCCGCCAGCAGCCCGCCGGCGGCGATGGCCGCGGCGGAGGAATCCCGCGGCTCGGCGCTGCCGGGCGAAAAAATCAGGTCCCAATAGGGCACCAGATCCGGCGGGATGCGCAGCAGATAGGCCCGCACCGCCCGGCGGAACGCCGCCAGCGCCCCGGCCCGGCGCGTCTCGCGGTAGGTGAGGATGCTGCCATAGATGCCCCACGCCTGCCCGCGCGCCCAAATGCTGTCCCCGCCGTAGCCCCGCCCGGCGGCGCCGTAGTAAAATGTGCCGTCCGCCCGCAGGCATACCGCGGGCCAGGCCGCCCCGTCGGGCCGGAAGAAGTGCGGCAGCAGTGCCGCCGTCTGTTCCCGTGCCGCGGCGGCTTCCTCCTGCGCCGCTCCGGCGCGGGCCGCCCAGCCCAGCAGCGGCAGGTCGAACAGGCAGGTGATGCGGCGGCAGCGGTCCCTCCCCGCCGCGGGAGCCGCCAAACGGCGGGCCAGCTGCTGGGCCGCCAGCAGCGCGGCCTGCCGGGCCGTCCCGTCGCCCGTCAGCGCAAACGCCGCCGCGCAGGAGGGCAGGTACAGCAGGCCGGGGTCCTGCTCCCCTGTCTGCGTCTCCTCCTGCGCCCGGCGGACAAAGCTGCGCGCCAGCACGGCCCCAGCACGGGCAAAGGCCGCCTCACCCGTGTGGCGGTAGCTCAGCCATACCTCCCCCGGCCAAAACCCGCAGCTCCACTGCACGTTGTCACAGATGGGGTAGATGCCCGCGACGCTGGAATGGTTTTGGCAGTGGTGCGTGTACAGCGGCAGGTTGACGGCCACCTGCTCCGCCGCCGCGTCCAGCGCGGCCCGCGCCTGGGCGTCCGTGATGGGCGGCACGGCGGCCGCCCTGTCCGCGCTCACATTTTCACCGCCCCGGTGATGCCGGAGGCAAAGCTTTTTTGCAGCAGCGTGAAAATAAGGATGGTGGGCAGGGTGCAGACGGCCACCGCCAGCAGGATCATGCCGTAGTCCTGCGTGTAGCCGGACATCAGGTTCGCCAGCAGCAGGGGCATGGTCATGGAATCATTGGACAGCATGACGATGCTGGGCCACAGATAGCTGTTCCAGGAGTTCATGAAGGTGATGGTGCACGCCGCCACATAGGTGGGGGCCATGATGGGCACGAACATGTGCAGGAAGATACCGAACTCTCCCAAGCCGTCCACCCGCGCCGCCTGGAGGACCTCTCCGGGGAAGGAGCGCGCGCTTTGGCGGAACAGCATGATGAGGAACACCGACGACACGCCCGGCAGCACAAAGGCGGGCCAGCTGTTCAAAAGCCCCCAGGCCGAGAACATCTTGTACAGCGGAATGGCCGTGGAGATCTGCGGAATGAGCATGGACAGCAGGATGATGTTCATCAGCACGTCCTTTTTCCGGTCGTGGAACACCTCGAAGCCGTACCCCGCCAGGGAGCTGACGAACAGCGAGAGCACCGTCTGCAGCGCCGCGTTGCGCAGGGAGTTGAACATCGCGCGCCAAATGTTTTTGGCGGCCATCAGATTGCGGAAGTTCTCCGCCAGGTGGCTCCCCACCGTCAGTCTGCCCGTCACAATGGCCGCCGTGTCGTTGGTGGCGGAGACAAACAGCCAGTAGATGGGAAACACGAACACGATGCACGAGACGGTCAAAAAGACGTGCACCAGCAGTTTTTTATACTTATTCACGCTTGTCGCCCACTTTCATCTGGATGCCCGTCAGCACGGCGATCACCACAAAAATGACGAAGGAGAGGGCCGTGGCGTAGCCGAAGTTGGGCGTGTACTTGAAGGCCAGGTTGTAGACGTAATGGGAGATGGAGAGCGTGCCGTTGGCCGGGCCGCCGCCCGTCAGGTTCACCGATTCGTCAAACAGCTGGATAGTGCCGCTCAGCGTCATGATGGTCAGCAGCACCAGCGTGGGCCGCAGCAGCGGCAGCGTGATGCGGAAATACCGCTGGAAGCCGTTGGCCCCGTCGATGGTGGCCGCCTCGTACACCGAGGCGTCGATGCTCTGCATGGCGGCGGACAAAAACACCATGTTGTAGCCCGTCCAGCGCCAGATCATCGCCAGCAGGATCACCAGCCGGGCCGACCAGGCGTGTCCGAAAAAGTTGAAGCCCGTCTCCAGGATCCCCAGCCGCAGCAGCAGCGTGTTGACAAAGCCATCCGAAGCAAACAGAATACGAAACACCAGCGAGTAGGACACCGAGGCCGTGGCGCAGGGCAAAAACAGCAGCACGCGGTAGACGGCGGGATGCTTGACGTATTTGCTGTTCAACAGCTGCGCATACAGCAGCGCCAGCCCCAGCATGACGGGGATCTGGAGCAGGTACACCAGGGTATTGGCCACGGTGGTCTTCAGCGTGGGGTCCTGCGGGATGCGCGCGTAGTTCGACAAGCCCGTCCACACCAAATTGCTGCCCGTGCCCGTTTTCAGCGACATGCCGAAGGCCTGGGCGATGGTGCTGAAGCTCATGACGAAGATCAGCAGCACGGCGGGCAGCAAAAACACCCAGCCGGTGAGGCTGCGCTTTTTTTCTTGGGACAATTTCATTGTTTTCCTCCGCTTTGGCAGGCAAAGCGCGCCGGTGGGCGGTGCGCCCGGCACCGCCCGCTGACACGCCGGAAAGAGAGCGCGTCCTGTTGCGCGGCCTCAGCCGCTGATGAAGGCCACCGTGGCTTGGGCGGCGTCCAGCTCGTCCTGCAGGGCGGCGCCGTTCAAAACATTCGTCACCGCCACCATCAGCGCGTCCTGCGTCTCGTCATAGGCGGCGCTGGTGTAGCACGACGGCATTTGGGAGACGTAAGAGCCCAGGGTCTCAAACACCTTCTGGCCTCCGAAGAAGGCGTCCTCTCTGCCGTACACCGCGGCGCTCTCCGCCGTGGGCAGGTAGGCCGCGATGTAGTTGGAATCATCCAAAATTTCGGCGTAGAAGCTGTCGCTCAGCCCGCCGCCCAGCACCGCCGTCAAAAACTCCACCGCCGCCGCGGGGTCGGCGCAGTTGCTGGTGAGCATCCAGCTGCTGCCGCCGCTGGCCGCATAGTGTCCGGCGCCGGTGATGCCCGGCACCGCGGGCAGGTTGGCGACGCCCCAGTTGCCCGCCTGGTCGGTCCCGTCCTTGCAGGAGTTCATGATCCACATGCCGTTCATCGTCCCGGCGCTGGTACCCGCGTTCAGCGAGCTCATGTACTCGTCCCAGTTGGTGACCACCTTCACGGCGCCGCTGTCCACCAACCCCGTGTACAGCTCGATGACCGTGTTCAGCTTTTCATTGCTGTTCAGGTTGGGTGTGCCGTCCTCACGGAACAGGCTGCCGCCCGCGGACATCAGCATCATGGAGAGCAGCGTCGCGTCGTTGGGCACCGAGATCAGCGGGTGCCCCGTCTTTGCCAGCACATCCGTGCCGATCTGCCGGAACTCGTCCCAGGTGATGTCGTTCAGCGCATCAATGGTGTACCCGGCCTCGGCCAGGTAGTCCGTGCGGTAGCACGCCACGCCCACGCTGGAATCAAAGGGGATGCCGTACAGCTTGCCGCCGTAGGTGTCCCAGGCGATCTTTGCCTGGTCGAAGGCGGCGGTGTCGATGCCGTAGGGCGTCAGATCGGCGAACGCGTCGCCGTAGGATTTCACCAGCATGGGGATGGAGGAATCCTGCATCAAAATGATGTCGGGAAGCTGGGAAAAATCGTTGGAGCTGGTGATGGTGGCCAGCTTGGTGCGCACGTCGGCCAGGGCCATCACCGTGATGTCCAGCTGTACCCCGCCCTTGCCGGACTCGTTGTACAGCCGGGCCGCCGTCTCCAGCAGCGCGTCGTTGGGCGACCAGCACCACACCGACAGCGTCTGCGCACCGCCCGCCGCGGAGGAAGCAGCCGGGCCCGCCGCGGAGGGTGCCGCCTGCGAAGAAGCGGGCGCACAGCCCGCACAGGACAGCGCCAGGCAGGCGGCACAAACACAAGCCAGCATTTTTTGGATGATTTTCATAATTTTTCCTCACTTTCCTTTGCTTTTGTGAATATTATACTAGCTCGGTTTTATCATTTCTTGCTTGTTTCTTGTCAAAACCTTGCATTTTATTAGATTTCGGGTAGAATAAGAGCCAAGGAAGCCCCTTCCCCCAAGACCGGCAAAGGAGGCGCCGCCGTGCAGAACCTGGACTACCTGGTGGAATGCAATTTCACCGAGGCCGTGGATACGTTGGACAAAAACTATGTTGCCCATCCCAAATGCGAGATGTTCCTGCTGCTGCACGGGGACGTGACGGTGCTCATCAATTCCCAGAAATACCGGGTGCACGACGGCGCGCTCATTTTGCTCTCCACCCGGGACCTGCACCTGGCCCTCCACAACACGCCCTAC
>CATXYA010000187.1 GCA_958403605.1 uncultured Oscillospiraceae bacterium | reverse complement strand
ATTTTTCTTATTTTGCCCAGCAGTATTTGCAGCTGTTTCAGGGCACGTCGTTCTATGATCTTTTCGCCGCTTCTTTTTTGGCCCCGCTGCTGCTGCAAAGCGCGCTTTTCTTTTGCGCGGCCTCCTGCTTCGGCGGGCCGGTGGCGGCACTGCTGCTGCTTTGCCGCGGCATCGGCATCGGCGGCATCTCCGCCTATCTGTACCAGCTGCTGGGCCTGCGCGGCATGGCGGCCAATCTGGTGCTGTTTTTTCTGCCGTCCTTATTGCAGTGCTTTCTGCACTGGTGGATGGCCGGCGCGGCCTGGCGCTCGTCCGCCGCGCTGTTCCGTCTGCACTGCCTGGCACAGGGCAGCAGCCTGCCAACGTCCATCCAGCATCCGCTGCGCGTCTATCTGCTTTCCAGCATCGGCTTGGTGGCCGCCGCCGCGCTGCAGGCGGGCTTATCCCTGCTTTTTTCCGTCGTCTTCTTCTGAGGGCGGCGCAGGCCGCTCCAGATCCAGCTTGGCGAAGGGGGAGGCCTGCGCCGCCGCTTTTAATTGGGCCGTTCCCATGTGGGTGTAGATCTCCGTGGTCGACACATGGGCATGGCCCAAAATTTCTTTCAGCGCCAGCATATCCACACCGCCCTCCTGGTACATCAGCGTGGCGGCGGTGTGGCGCAGCTTATGGGTGGAATAGCCCTTACCTGATAATCCCGCGCTTTGTAAACACCGGTCCACGATCTGCTGTACACGGCGGGCAGAAAGGCGTTTCCCGGTCTTTTTCGAGACAAAAAGCGCCTTTTTATCCTGAAGATTGGGCAGCTTGGCGCGCGCCTCACACAGCCGCACCAGCGCTGAGACACAGGCGTCGTTCAAATAGACGAGCCGCTCTTTATTGCCTTTGCCGATGATGCGGATGGTACCGTCGTCCCGGATATCCGTCACGTTGATGTTGACAAGCTCGGACAGGCGCATGCCGCAGTTCAGAAATAAGGTCAAAATGCAGTAGTCGCGTTCATAAAAATCAGATTGTATATTTTTTAACAATCCGATGCCTTCCTGGAGCGTCAGGTATTTCGGCAGCCGCTTTTTCATCGCCGGCGTATCCACGTCGTCCGTGGGATTCACGTCCAGCAGCTTCATTTTATTACATAAGTACTTGAAGAACCCTTTGAGGCTGGATAATTTGCGCGCCCGGGCCGCCGGCGAATTACCGCGCTCACGCGTCACATAATGAAGGTATTCATAAAGGTCGCTGGGCGTGATGCTGCGGATAAAAGCCAGATCCAAGGCGTGGATGTCGATCTCATCAAAAGGCGCGTCGGCGGGCACCAGGCCGCGGTGCAGCATCATAAAACGGAAGAACGTGCGCAGGTCGATATAATAGCCGTTGACCGTGCGCGGGGACAAGCCGCGGATGGTCTCAGTGTCATATAAAAAGCGTACCACCAGCTCAGGGCAGTCTTTATAGTCGCTGCGCGATTTAGGTTGGCGGGAATCGATATAAGTGCTCATAGCGCAGAAAGATTTCCGGGAGACGCCTAACAAAGGCTTTCCCGCCTTTTTGCGCTCCCCTGTATTTCGCTAAACTTTTATTTAGCGAAATTACTCTTTCCTTCTTCACTCCCTTATAACAGGCTGATAGCTTGGCGCACGTAGGTCACGCCCAGAAGCTCCATCTGCGAAAATTGGTTTTGATCGATTTGGCGCAGGCTGTATTTGGGCACGATGGCGCGCACGAAGCCCATGCGCTGGGATTCGCGCAGGCGCAGCTCCAGGTTGGCCACGCTGCGCACCTCGCCGCCCAGGCCCACCTCGCCGATGGCGATCATGTCGTCCGGCACGGGCTTGTCCAGCATGCTGGACATCACCGCCAGACACACGGAAAGATCGCAGGCCGTCTCATCCAGGCGCAGGCCGCCCACGATGTTGATATAAACGTCCAGGTTGCCCAGGAAATACCCTGCCCTCTTTTCCAATACCGCCAGCAGCAGGTTGGTGCGGTTGAAATCGTACCCGGAGGCCGCGCGGCGCGGCGTGCCGAAGGCCGTTTTGCTCACCAACGCCTGGATCTCGGACAGGATGGGCCGCGAGCCCTCGATGGTGCAGGCCACGCAGTTGCCGGAGACACCGATGGGCCGCCCTTCCAGCAGCAGCTGGGACGGGTTTTCGATCACCTTCAGGCCCGTGCCCGTCATGTCGAACATGCCGATCTCGTTGGTGGAGCCATAGCGGTTTTTGGCCGCACGCAGCACCCGGTACGGCAGCATCTTATCCCCTTCAAAATAGAGCACAGTGTCCACGATGTGTTCCATCACTTTAGGGCCGGCAATGGCGCCGTCCTTATTGACATGGCCCACGATAAAGGTGGGGATCTCCCAAGTTTTGGCGACAGTCAACAGCCGTGTGGTGCACTCCTTCACCTGGGAAACGCTGCCCGCTGAGGACGCGATATCCGCGGAGTGCATCGTCTGCATGGAGGCGATGACCACCAGGCGCGGCCGGGTGGCTTCTATCAGGTCGCAAATGGCGCCGATGTCCGTCTCCGCCGCCAGGGTGATATTTTCCTGGCGCACCTTGAGGCGCAGGGCGCGCAGCTTGATTTGCCGCGTAGATTCCTCACCCGTGACATAGAGCACGTCCACCTGCTCGCTGATGGCGCCGCACAGCTGCAGCAGCAGCGTCGATTTTCCCGCGCCCGGCTCGCCGCCCAGCAGTACCACACTACCCAGCACGATACCGCCGCCGAGAACGCGGTCCAGCTCACTGATGCCGGTGACAATGCGGCTTTTTTCTTCCGTGGCGCTGATATCGGATAATTTCCCAGCCACGATATCCCGGGAAATGACACCCGGCGCAGCAGCCTTTGTGGCGGAGACACCGATGCCTTTGGGCTTCTTTTCCTCGCGCACCACATCTTCCACCATGGTGTTCCATTCCCCGCAGGAAGGACAGCGGCCCATCCAGCGCGGAGACACCTCCCCACAGTTGGTACACACATAGATCGATTTCATTTTCTCTTTCGGCATGGGCTATTCCTCACCTATCTCTTTCCCGCGCCGCTGGGCGCAGACCTGTTTTTTATCACTTTATCCTCTATAGTATACCATATCATTTAGCGAAATACCACAAGTCCCAAACGCCAAAAGGACAGGCGACGCTGCTTCGTCCCCTGCCCTTTTCCCTGTTCACCGCACCGACCGCAAAAACTCCCGCAGCCGCGGGTTCGCGGGGTTGCCGAACAATTCCTCCGGTGTGTTTTCCTCCAAAATTTTGCCCTCGTCCATAAACAGCACACGGGATGCGCTTTCGCGCGCGAAGCGCATGTCGTGGGTCACGATCAGCATGGTAGTCTTCTGCTCCACCAGCTTTTGGATGGTCTGGATCACCTCGCTGGTCGTCTCCGGGTCCAGGGCGCTGGTGGGCTCGTCGAACAGCATGATCTGTGGATGGAGCGCCAGTGCCCGGGCGATGGCGATGCGCTGTTTCTGCCCGCCCGAAAGCTGGCTGGGATAGCTGCCCGCCTTGCTTTCCAGTCCCACCACCTGCAGCAGGCGCAGCGCGTCCTCCCGCACAGCTTCCCGCTCCCGTTTGAGCACCTGCACGGGGGCCAGCATGATATTGTCGAGGCATGTCAAATGCGGGAACAAATTGAAATGCTGGAACACCATCCCGGTCTTGGTGCAAATCCGCCGGATCTCTTGCTCCGGCGGATAGTTCGCCACGCCGTCCACGGTGTCCACCAGCACGTCCCCGTCGATGACGATCTTGCCGGAAGTAACCTTTTCCAAATCGTTCACACAGCGCAGCAAGGTGGATTTTCCGCTGCCGGAGGAGCCGATGATGGCCACCGCCTCCCCCTGCTCGATCTCCAAGCTCACCTCGCGCAGCGCCTCAAAGCCGCCGTAACGTTTCGTCACGCGCTCTACGGATAAAATCGGCATGTGTTCAGCCCTCCTGCGGTTGTTCATGGCGGGAAAAATGTTTTTCGCACCACTGGGAAACGAGCGTCAGCACAAAGGTGAGCGCCAAATAGATCAGCGCCGCCACAAAGAAGGACGATGGATTGACGTCCCGGTTGTTGGCATCCTTGGCGGCTTTCAGCAGCTCCGCCACGCCGATGGCCGTCACCAGCGCCGTATCCTTTACAAGTGTGATGACCTCGTTGCTGATAGGCGGAATGACGCGGGCGATGGTCTGCGGCAGGATGATGAAGCGCATGGTCTGCCACCGCGACAGCCCCAGCGTCTTGGCGGCCTCATGCTGACCCCGGTCAATGGACTGGATGCCCCCACGGTAGATCTCGGCAAAATAGGCCGCATAGTTCAGCACAAAAGTGACGATGGCCGCCACGGAATTGTTCATGCGGAACAGGGGCCCAAACAGAATCGGCAAGCCGTAATAGACGAAAAACAGCTGCAGCATCAATGGGGTGCCGCGGAAGATCCAAATATAGGTCTTGGACAAAAAGCGCAGCGGCCACACCCGCGAGATGGCCGCCAAGGCAAACGGCAGCCCCAGCGGTAAAGACAGCGCCAGCGTCAAAAAAAAGATCTGCAGCGTGACTTTGGTGCCGTTCAGCAGCGCCGGCAGGATGGCCCCGAGATAAGCAAGATCCATGGGTTCAAACTCCTTCTCTGATAGCATGGAAAAGCGCGGGCAGAACGGATCCTGCCCGCGTTGCAGAGCCTTACGGACGAACGACGATATCCTTGCCGAACCAGGTCTCGCTGATCTCTCCGGCGGTGCCGTTCCCGATCAGGGCGTTGATGGCGTCGTTGACAGCCTGCGTCAGCTCGGTGTCGCCCTTGCGGAAGCCGATGGCATAGAGATCGTCTCCGAAATCCACGTCGGAGGTGCCGAACACGTTGCCCATTTTGGAATTCTTGTATTCTCCGTACACCTGGTCGATGATCATGCAGTCCAGCCGTCCCGCCTGGACGTCCAGGA
>CATXYA010000186.1 GCA_958403605.1 uncultured Oscillospiraceae bacterium | reverse complement strand
GGCCACGGCAAAACCCTCGTCCAGCCCGCCCACGCTGTCGAACACCTCTGTTTTCGCCAGCATGCAGGCGGCGGTGACCGCCGAAAAGTCCTGCACCGTCGCCAAGCGGAACATATAGCCCGAGCCGCCGCGCCGGGCATATTTGTGGCTGTGGCCCGCAAAGCCGCCCAGGCCGGTGATGACGCCCGCGTGCTGCACGGTGTCGTCGGGGTAATAGAGCTTCGCCCCCACGATGCCCACGCCCTGCTGATGGCCCAGGCGCACCAGCTCCGTCAGCCAGGCGGGGCTGATGACCTCCACGTCGTTGTTCAACAGCAGCAAAAATTCCCCTTGGGCCGCGCGGCGGCCAAAGTTGTTGATGGCGGAAAAGTTGAACCCGCCCTCATACCGCGCCACGCGGCAGTTTTTGTGGGCGCGCTCCAGCTGTTCGTAATAGGCAAAGGTGGCCGGGTCGGCGGAGTTGTTCTCGATGACGACGATCTCATAATTGGGATAATCGGTCTTGGCAAAGATGGACTGCAGCGCCCGGTCCAGATCCTCCGCGTGGTCCTTGTTGGGGATGAGGATGGAGACCAGCGGCGTGTCCGCGAGCGCATACCGCACGCGGTAGGTCGAGGGGAACAGACCGTCCTCCACCGTGCCCCGCGCCCCGGTGCGCGCCAGATGCCCGGCAATGGCGCGCTTGGCGGCGGCGGCCACGTAGGGCTTGGCCGCCACGCCCGACGAGGTGGAGTGGGCGTGCCCCCGCCAATAATACAGCCCCCGCGGGATATGCACAGGCGCGGCGCGCTCGGACAGCTTCAAAAACAGGTCGTGATCCTGGGCGCCGTCGCAGGCCGGGTCCAGCCCGCCCACGGCGTCAAACAGGTCCTTGCGGAACGCGGAAAAATGGCAGATGTAATTGCAGCAAAGGAGGTAATCCGGCGCAAAATCCGGCTTGAAATGACCCACCGTGGGGCGGCGGATCTCCGTTTTAAACAGCGCCTCGTCGCTGTAGACAAAGGCCGCGCCCGTGTCCCGCACCGTACGCAGCACCGCGTAGACAGCGTCCGGCGAAAGCACATCGTCGTGGTCCAGCAGGGCCAGATATTCCCCCGCCGCCAGCTGCGCGGCGGCATTGGTGTTGGCCGCGATGCCCTTGTTTTCCACGCGCACACAGGCGATGCGCGGGTCGCTGTAACCGCGCAGCACCTGCTGCACGCTGTCGTCCTCTGTGGCGTCGGCCAGGCACAGCTGCCAGTTGGCGCAGCTTTGGCCCAACACGCTCTCCACCATCTCTTTCAGATAGGCCGGGGGCGTGCGGTACAGCGGCACACAGATGGACAGCGTGGGCCAGGCGGCGGTGTCCTCGGCGCGCTGCGCGGCCAGCACGTCGGTGGGCGGCAAAAAGCGCCCCTTTTTACTTTTCAGCCGCCGCCGGAAAAAGCCCGCCGCACGGCGGCAGGTGGCGGCAAGGCCGTCCTCGCGCACGGCCTTGGCAAAAAAGCCCAGCAATTCCCGGATGCGTTTCAATTTCAACTTCATGGGTTCCCCCTATTTGGCAAAAACCGCTCTTGGCCGGTCCCGCGGACAGCGTGTCCGCAGGGCCGGCCAAGACGCCTCTATTTGTAGCCGTAATTTTCGTAAAGCAGCGTAAAGTGCGGGTTGTAGTACGGGTCGCCCTTTGCCAGCAGCCCGGCGTATTTCTGCACGAAGCGCGCCTTTTCCGCCTCGTAGCGGGCCTGTTGCTCGCCGCCGGAATGAGTGTCGTCGCCCCGGCTCTTGCTCTCGTGGTGCACGGCGGCGGCAAAGGGCGTCATCACGTTCAAAAGGCCGCACTGCCACAGCCGCAGGCAAAGGTCCACGTCGTTGTAGGCCACGGCGAAGTTCTGCTCGTCCAAGCCGCCCGCCGCATCGTACAGCGCCTTTTTCACCATCAGGCAGGCCCCGGTGACCGCGCTGAAATTCTGCGTGGTCGCCAAACGGTACAGATCGCCCGCCGAATCCCGCGGGTGCCCCTTATGGCTGTGCCCCGCCGAGCCGCCCAGGCCCAAAATGACGCCGCCGTGCTGGATGGTGCCGTCGGGGTAATACAGCTTCGCCCCCACGGCGCCCACGTCCTTGCGCTGGGAATAACTCACCAGCTCGCGCACAAAATCCGGCGTCTCGATCTCAATGTCGTTGTTGAGCAGCAGCAGGTGTTCCCCGTGGGCGAATTTGGCGCCGTAGTTGTTGATGGCGGAAAAATTGAACGGCCCCTTGTACTGCACCAGCCGCAGCCCCGGCAGCTTTTTGGCCGCCGTGTAGAATTTCATGGTCTCGGGGTCGGTGGAATTGTTTTCGACCACGATGACCTCCAGGTTTTTCCAGCCCGCGTTTTTGTACAGCGAGGCCAAGCAGCGCCGCAGGTCCTCCACGTGGTCCTTGTTGGGGATGAGTACGCTCACCAGCGGCTCGCCCGCCACGGCGTACCGCACGCGGTAGGCACCCGGGCAGCCAGGCAGCGCCTCGGCCTTGCCCGCCAGGCCCTTGCGGGCAAGGTGCGCGTCCAGCGCCCGCTCCCCCGCCTCCACAGCGTAGGGCTTGGCCTCCATGCCGCCGGCGGTGGAGGCGCTGCTGCCGCGCCAATAGTACAGCACCTTGGGGATATGGACAATATGGTCCGTCTGCTCGGTGAGGCGCAGCACCAGGTCATAATCCTGGGCGCCGTCGAATTCAGCGCGCTCGCCGCCGCCGGCCTTGGCCAGCAGCGCCCGGCTGAACACCAGCAGGTGGGTGATGTAATTGCAGCCCCGCAGCGTGTCGGGGGCATAGTCCGGCTTGAAATGATACTGGCGCAGATGCTTGAGGCTCTCGTCCAGCACGATCTCATCGGAATAAACAAGCTCGGCCCCCGTCTCGCCGATGGCCTTCGCCACCTCGTACAAGGCATTGGGAGAGAGCACGTCGTCATGGTCCAGCAGGGCGATGTAATCGCCCTCGGCCTCGGCCAGGCCCACGTTGGTGTTGGCCGCGATGCCCTCGTTTTTCGCCAAACGGCAGTAGCGCACGCGCTTGTCCCGCGCAAAGCGCGCGGCCAGTTTGCCCACGCGGGCGTGGTCCGCGTCCGAAGCGTCCACCAGCACCAGCTCCCAGTTCTGGTAGCTTTGGCCGCGCACGCT
This sequence comes from uncultured Oscillospiraceae bacterium, assembly GCA_958403605.1. GTDB lineage: Bacteria > Bacillota > Clostridia > Oscillospirales > Ruminococcaceae > Ruthenibacterium. The sequence continues at coordinate 1,805 of CATXYA010000186.1, read as the reverse complement.
TTTGACGAGCTGCTTCAAAAACGGGAGGGGCGTGTTGTACAGCGGCACCACCACGCTGATCTTCGGCGCGGCGGGCAGCTGCGCCTGCTTTTGCTCCCGCAGCTCCCGGTTCAGCGGCAGATCGGCGCGAAAGCGCCAATCCTCCCCTTTTGTCATCAAGTTCACGCGATAACTCACCTCCCGGCCCAGCGCCTGCGGGCCCCGCTGCCGCAGGCAGCGCCAGCCCCGCTGGGCCAGGCTGGCCGCATGGCCGGGGTCGGCTGCACGGCGCAGCGCCTTTCCCACCGAGTCCTGCTCGGCGGGGTCTTTGATCGTTGTTTCGCTCATAAAGCCTCCCTTATTGAGGCGCGGCCTCGTCCAGGGCCCGGTAAGCCTCGCACACGGTCTGCACGTCGCCGGTCATGCGCACATGGCCCTTTTCCAGCCAGGTGACCTTGTTGCACATGCGCTCGATCTGCTCGATGGAATGGCTGACCAGGATCACCGTCGTGCCGCCGCTCATCAGCTCCTGCATGCGCTTTTCGCATTTTTCCTGGAAGAGGAAATCGCCCACCGACAGGATCTCGTCGGCAATGAGGATGTCCGGCTTCGTGATAGTGGCGATGGCGAACGCGATGCGGCTCACCATGCCGGAGGAATAGTTTTTCAGCGGCACATCCAAAAATTCCCGCAGCTCGGAGAACTCCACGATCTCGTCGAACTTGGAATCGATGTACTTCGGCGTCAGGCCCAGCACCGTGCCGTTGAGGTAGATGTTCTCCCGGGCCGTCAGGTCCATGTCGAACCCCGCGCCCAGCTCGATGAGCGGGGCGATGGTGCCGTTGACCGTCACCGACCCCGCCGAGGGGCGGTACACGCCAGCGATGATCTTCAGCAGCGTGGATTTTCCCGAGCCGTTCAGGCCGATCAAGCCGTAGAAATCGCCCTTTTCCACCTGCAAGGATACATCCTGCAGCGCGTAGAATTCGTCGAACTGGAGCTTGCCCTTCAACGCGGCGAGGACGAACTCCTTCAGGCTCTCATGCTTTTCCTTAGACAGGTTGAACCGCATGGAGACGTTGTTGACTTCGATCATCTTCATTTACAAACGCCTCCTTTTTAAATATGCAGCACGAATTTGTCCTGCACCTTGCGGAACACCCACAGCCCCAGGGCCAGCGCCACCGCGGCGCAGGCCGCGCACACCCACAGCATATTGAAGGACAGCATTTCGCCGTCCATCACCGTGGCGCGGAAGGCCGTGATGTACCGGTACAGGGGGTTGATCTTGATGAAGCTGTCCATGCGGATGGAAAACGAGCCCAGCGTGAAAATGCCCATGGCCTTGGGATCGTAGAAAATGGCGGAAAAATACATCAGAGCCGTGGTGAAAACGCCCCACAGGTGCATGATGTCCCGGAAAAACACCGTGGCCGCGGCCAGCACCAGGCCCACGCCCAGGGTGAAGAAGAACAGCATCAGCAGCGGGTAGATGCCCAAAATAACGGTCCAGTGCACCTGGGCGCGGGTGAACAGCATCACGATCACCAGCGCAATGAAGCTGAACAGGCAGTTCACCAGTGAAAAGCCCACTTTTTCCAAGGGGAAGATGTATTTGGGGATGTACACCTTTTTGATGAGGGGCGCGGCGCCCAGCATGCTGGACATGGCCACGTTGGTGCCCTCGTTGAAGAAGTTGAACAGCAGCTGGCCGATCATGATGTACATGGGGTAGTTGTCGATGCCGCTGCCCCGCAGCGATTCGGCAAACAGCGTGGAGAACACCGCGAACATGACGCAGTTCATCAGCAGCGGGTTGAGCACGC
>CATXYA010000185.1 GCA_958403605.1 uncultured Oscillospiraceae bacterium | reverse complement strand
GCGGGCATAGGCGCAGGCCAGGGGGCTGAGCTCCAGCCCCTCGACGAAATACATCTTTTTCATGGCGTCCGTCAGGGGCAGGCCCAGGGCCGCGCCCGCGGGGGACACGTGCTTGAAGGACGCGGCGGCGGGCAGGCCCGTGGCCGCTTTCAGCTCCTTCACCAGCTGCCAGGAGTTCAGCGCGTCCAGAAAGTTGATGTAACCGGGCTTGCCGTTCAGCACGGTGACGGGCAGCTCGCCCTGCTGCATGAAGATGCGCGCGGGCTTCTGGTTGGGGTTACAGCCGTATTTCAGTTCCAATTCCTGCATGTAAAATTCCTCCCCTTCTCACTGTTTCTCGTATTTGTTGACGATGCGGTCCTGCACCTTTTCGGTCTTGAGGTCGATATAGCGCACGAACAGGGAGACCTTGTTGTTCTCGTCCAGGCTGTTCCACACCATGGTGGTGAAGGTGTCGATGTCGCCGGACAGCTTCACGCGCTCGGGCTCGCCCGCAAAGCTGGGGATGGGCGTGCCGTCGCACTGGTAGGTGTGGATGAAGCGGCCCTCGCCCGCCACGGGCTGGGGATACTCGAAGAAGAAGCGCTCGGCGCTCTGCTCGTTGCCGCCGTCGGATTTGAGGATGGACAGCTTGTAGCTCATGGCGCCCTGCTTCACCTTCACCACGCCGGAGATGCGGGGGGTGAAGTTGGGGGAGTCCGGCTCAAAGGTGCGCGTGCGCAGCGCCTTGGCAAAGCCCTTCCCCTTCTGGAAGGCCTCAAAAATGGTGTCGGTCTGGTCGCCGTTGGTGACGATGGTCTTGCTGCCGAATACGCGCACCGGCGCGTAGATGATGAGGCTGGGGTCCTCCATCTTGGAGGGGTCCGCCGCCTCGGTGATGATGCCGCCGTCGCGGGCGGTGAACACGCGGTTGCGGCTGTTGGCGCTGCGGCCCATGATGAAATAGGCGATGACGGCGTGCTTGCCGTCCTCGCTGCGGCCCAGCACGATGCCGCGGCCGGGGTAAGAGTTGACGGCGAGCTCCGCCGCAAGGCTCAGATGATCCATACACGTTCTCCTTTCAAGTGCAAAGCGGGCGCCGCCAAACAGCAGATGCGCGGACGCCCCCGACAAACAGAGCAAGGAAAGAGAGCTTTTGGCCTCTCTTTCCTTCTCTTGGCTCTCACCTTATAGCTGTCCCTTGGTCAGCAGGTCCACGGCCCGGGGCAGCAGCAGCCACTCGGCCTGCTCCATCACGCGCCGCTGCAGGGTTTCGGGCGTGTCGCCCTCCTGCACCTCCACGGCCTTTTGAAAGATGATGCCGCCGTCGTCATACCGTTCGCTCACCCGATGGACAGTGGCCCCCGTACCCTTCCCGCCCTTGGCCAGCGCCGCCTCATGTACCTTGAGGCCGTAATAGCCCGCGCCGCAGAAGGACGGGATGAGGCTGGGGTGGATGTTCAAAATTTTGTCCGGGTACGCGGCAATGACGCGGGGCCCCACGATGGAGAGGTAGCCCGCCAGCACCACGGCCTCGGCGCCGTGACGCCGCAGCGTTTCCAGCAAAGCGCCGTCGAAGGCGTCCGTGCCGGGGTAGTCTTTTTTGCGCACCACCGCCGTGGGGATGCCCGCCTTTTCCGCGCGCTCCAGCGCAAAGACGCCGGGCTTGGAGGCGATGACCACGCAGAATTCCGCCTGGGGCAGGCGCCCCGCGGCCTTGGCGTCCAGCAGCGCCTGCAAATTGGTGCCGCCGCCGGACACGAGCACGGCTACCTTCATACCAGCTCCACGCCCTTTTGTTCGCCCGCGGCGATCTCGCCCAACAGGTAGGCGTCCTCGCCCGCGGCCTTCAGCACCCGCACGGCCTCGTCGGCCTTGTCGCCGGGCACCACCAGGGCCATGCCCACACCCATGTTGAAGGTGTTGAACATGTCGCGCGCGGGGATGTCCCCCGCCTTCGCCAGCACGTCAAACAGCGCCGGGGTGCGCACGTCCGCCTTTTTGATGCGCGCCACGCAGCCGTCGGCCAGGGCGCGGGGGATGTTTTCATAGAAGCCGCCGCCGGTGATGTGGGACACGGCCCACACGTCCATCTGCTCCATCAGGGCCAGCACGGGCTTGACGTAGATGCGCGTCGGGGCCAGCAGGGCCTCGCCCAGCGTCTTGCCCAGCTCGGCGGAGTAGACGTTCAGCTTTTCGGCGCCGGAGCCGTCCAAATCGAACACCTTGCGCACCAGGGAGAAGCCGTTGGAGTGCACGCCCGTGGAGGGCAGGGCGATGATGGCGTCGCCGGGGCGCATGCGGGTGCTGTCGATGATCTTCGACTTTTCCACCACGCCCACGGTGAAGCCCGCCAGATCGTATTCATCCGCGGGGTAGAAGCCCGGCATCTCGGCGGTCTCGCCGCCCACCAGCGCCGCGCCCGCCTGCACGCAGCCCTCGGCCACGCCGGACACAATGGCGGCGATCTTTTCGGGCACGTTTTTGCCGCAGGCGATATAATCCAGGAACACCAGGGGCTTGGCGCCGCAGGTGATGACGTCGTTGACGCACATGGCCACGCAGTCGATGCCCACGGTGTCGTGCTTGTCCAGCAAAAAGGCCAATTTCAGCTTGGTGCCCACGCCGTCCGTGCCAGAGACCAGCACCGGATGGGTCAGGCCCGTCATGTCCAGTTCAAACAGGCCGCCGAAGCCGCCCAAGCCGCCGATGGCGCCGGGCGTCAGGGTGCGGGCCACATGGCTCTTCATCAATTCTACCGCTTTGTAGCCCGCGGTGATATCCACGCCCGCGGCCTTATAGCTCTCGGAAAAACTTTCGCTCATGTCGTTCTCCTCATTCTTTCGTGATCTTTTGGGCGTATTTGTCCTTCAGGGCGCAGGTGGGCGGGTCCAGCGGGTACTCCCCGGTGAAGCAGCCCGTGCAGAACTGGCAGTGGTTGGCCTCGGCGATGCGCTTGACGCTGTCGACGCTCAAAAAGCCCAGGCTGTCCACGCCGATGATCCCGGCGATCTCCTCGGTGGTATAGCGCGCGGCGATCAGGTTTTCGCGGCTGTCCACGTCGGTGCCGAAGTAGCAGGGATACAAAAACTTGGGGCTGGAGGAGCGGAAGTGCACCTCCGTGGCGCCCGCCTCGCGCAGCAGCTGCACGATCTGCTTGGAGGTGGTGCCGCGCACAATGGAATCGTCCACCAGCACCACGCGCTTGCCCTTCACCGTGTCGGCGATGGGGTTCAGCTTGATGCGCACCGTGTTTTCCCGCAGCTTCTGGCTGGGCTGGATGAAGGTGCGGCCGATGTATTTGTTTTTCAAAAAGCCGATGCCGTAGGGGATGCCGCTCTGCTGGGAGTAGCCCAGGGCGGCGTCGAGGCCGGAATCGGGCACGCCGATGACCACGTCGGCCTGCACGGGGTGTTCCAGCGCCAGAAACGCGCCGGCGCGGCGGCGGGCCTTGTGGACCGAGGAGCCATCGATGACGGAATCGGGCCGGGCGAAGTACACGAACTCGAACACGCACAGCGCGGTCTGCTGGCCGCAGTGGCGCTTGTTGGAGCGCACGCCGCTCTCGTCGATGACCACGATCTCGCCGGGCTCGATATCCCGCACGAACTCGCCGCCCGCGGCGGCGATGGCGCAGCTCTCGCTGGCGACGACGTCGGAATCGCCGATCTTGCCCAGGCACAGCGGGCGGATGCCCTGCGGGTCCCGCGCGGCGATCATCTTGCGCGGGCTCATCACCACCAGGGAGTACGCGCCCTTGAGCTCGTCCATGGCCTTATCCACGGCCTCTTCGATGGAGCCCGCGGTCAGCCGCTCCTTGGTGATGGCGTAGGCGATGACCTCGATATCGGTGTTGGTGTGGAAGATGCCGCCCTTCAGCTCCAGCTCCTCGCGCACCTCGGCAGCGTTGGTCAGCGCGCCGTTGAAGGCCAGGCTCATGGTGCCCTTGATGTGGCGCACCAGCATGGGCTGGGAATTGGAGCGGGTGCAGTCGGCATAGGGCGCGTAGCGGCAGTGGCCCAGTGCCATTTTGCCCTTGCCCAGCTTTGCCAGCACCTCTTTGTTGAACACCTCGTTCACTAAGCCCAGGTCCTTGTGCTGGCGGATGACGCCGTCCTCGTTAACGGCGATGCCGCAGCTCTCCTGGCCGCGGTGCTGCAGGGCGTACAGGCCGTAGTAGGTGTCGGCCACCACGTCGGCGCCCTCCTCGCGGCTGTAGATGCCGAAGACGCCGCAGGCGTCGTGGAGCTTGCTTTCCTGAATTTCCTTCATCGGTTTCCCCTTCCCTCTTTTGGTGTCAAAAGGCGCGTCTCACAGCGCGGCCACCTCGGCCTGCAGCTTCGCGTCCTTTTGGGCGATCTCATCCTTCATGTTGGCGCGGGCGTCCTTGAGCAGGGCGGCGATGCGTCCGTCGGACAGCGCCAGCATCTGCGCGGCCAGCACGGCGGCGTTTTTGGCGCCGTTCAGCGCCACGGTGGCCACGGGGATGCCGCTGGGCATCTGCACGGTGGCCAGCAGAGCGTCCAGGCCGTCCATGGCCCCGCCCTTCACGGGGATGCCGATAACGGGCAGCGTGGTGTTGGCGGCGACGGCGCCCGCCAGATGGGCGGCCATGCCCGCGGCGGCAATGATGACGCCGAAGCCGTTTTCCTCCGCCGAACGGGAGAATTCCCCGGCGGCCTCGGGCGTGCGGTGCGCGCTGAGCACGCGCACTTCAAAGGGGATGTCCCAGGCTTTCAGCTGCGCGGCGGCGCCTTTGACAACGCCCCAATCGCTGTCGGAACCCATGAGGATGGCAACTTTCTTCGACATAATTTTTCTCTCCTTTTTTGCTGCAAACAAAAAACGACCCAAGCGCGGGTGCACTTAGGCCGTTTATCTGCGGTCAGTCTGCTTGCACTTTCCCCCGGAAATGGTTACACGATGCCCGCAGGGCAGTCGGAACAATGAGTTCTGCACGGCGGGCA
>CATXYA010000184.1 GCA_958403605.1 uncultured Oscillospiraceae bacterium | reverse complement strand
TGCGCCAGCGCCAGGGCCACGGCCCCCGCGCAGGGCGGCCGCCGCACCACGGTGAACCGCGCGCCGGGGCACGCTATGCGCACGGCGCGGCAGAAGGAATCCACCAGCACCGGGCTTTTTGTTTTTTCGTAAATGCTGCCCGCCAGCACCACGGGCACGGTGCCGTGCACATAGCCCGTATGCTGCAGCAGGCCGGCCAGCATCGTGCCCTGCTCGGCGCCAAAGCCCGCCAGCAGCACGGTGCACACCGCGTCCCCGGCGCAGGCCAGCGCGTCCACCAGGGGCGGCACGGGCCAGCCGTATTGGGCGGTATAGCCGCTCTCATACACGGCGCGGCAAACGGCGTCCATATCGGGCAGGCCCGCGGCGGCGGGCAGCTCTGCGGCCAGCCGGGTGGGCTTGCCCGTGTGCTCGTGACAGCGGAAGGCGGCGTGCAGGGCGGCGTCCGTCAGCATGCGGCCTCCGCCCACGTTGCCTAAAGGGTAGCGCAGGGCGTTGATGCCCGCCGTTTTGCCCGCCGGGGTGCGCACCGCCGCGTTGTGCCCCGTGCCGCAGATGGAGACGGCGCCCGCGGGCTCCGCCGTGCCCGCCGCAAAGGCGATCCACACGTCGTTGAGGATGCAGTGCGGCAGCTGTGCCAGGGGCGGCGGCAGCTGCGCTTCCAGCACCGCCGTGTCCCGGGGCGAATCGGCCCCGGACAGGCCCATGCACACATAGCCCACCTGGGCCGGCGGTACCCGCGCCTGTTGCAGCAGCGTTTCCACCGCGGCCCACAGCCTGCGGCCCGCCTCGGCGGCGCCGCACAGCTGGTGGTTGGTGCCCGCGGCCTCCACCCCGGCCAGCACCTTGCCCTGGGCGTCGGCCAGCAGGCACAGCGTCTTGGTGCCCCCGCCGTCGATGCCGATGGCGTATTTCATAACGTTCCCTCTTGTCCCGCCCGCAGGCATTCCGCCAGGGCCTTTTCCACGGCGGCGCACTCGTCCTCCGTCAGGTTCAGCGGGCTGCAGTAGACGGCGTTTTCCGCTTCCTCCAAGCCGATGTAAATATGCTTTTCGCTCATGGCGGCCTGCACCCGCCGGGCCAGGCCGGGCGCTTCCAGATAGCCGAACACCCGCGGATAGGTCTGCCCCACGGGGCCGTGCGGCACGATGCGCGCATGGCCCGCGCCGCTTTGCGCGATGACGGCGGCCAAACGCTCGTCCATGGCGCGCAGCCGCCTGGTATTTTCCTCCTGGTCCAGCGCCAGATAGCGTTTGAGCGCCGTGTAAAGCCCCACCATGGATTCCCGGGAGGTCTTGCAGGAGCGGCACACCCCATGGGCGGGCGCGCCGAAACGCACACAGTCCGCGATGAGGTCCGCCCGGCCCAGGATCAGCCCGCTGTCCTGCGGGCCGCACAGCGTTTTGCCGCCGCTGAAAATGACGAGGTCCGCGCCCATTTCCGTGAAGCGCCACAGGTTTTCCACCGGCGGCAGCTGGGCCGCCGCGTCCACCACCACAGGCACGCCCTTGGCGTGGGCGATGCGCACCACCTCCGGCAGCGGCAGGGCCGCGCGGGCGTAGAGGCTGGAGGCAAAGTAGAACACCGCCGCGGTGTTCTCGTTCAGCGCGCCCGCCAAATCGAAGGGCAGCGTCTCGTCGGCATCCCCGATCTGCACCACCTTGGCGCCCGCGGCCTCGATGGCCTTGTCGTAGGCGTTGTGCTGGCAATGCAGCACCAAGGCCTCCGTCTTGGTGCCGGGCGCAGGGGCGGGCAGCCGCGCAAAGCGGTAGGCGTCGCCGCCCGCCATGCACACGGCGGTGGCCGTCAGCAAAGCGCCGGAGGCGCCGTTGGCAAAGTAAGCCGCCTCATTGTGCGTCAATTTTGCCGCCGCCGCGCCCAGCTTGCGCTGCAGCTCCTCCAGGTCCACAAACGAGGCGGAAGCCGCGGCCATGGCGGCCAGCGTCTCGGGCGCCATGCGGCTGCCGCCGTAGACCGTATAGGTGTCGTGGGCGTTGATATAGCGCGTGACGCCAAGCTCTTCCCAAAATTCCATCGCGGTTCAGCCCTCTTCCCAATGAATGTATTGCGGGAACCGCTGTTCCAGCAGTTCCACCACCGTCTCGGCATTGCGGTAGCCGTGGATGAGCGGATGGTTCAGCAGCGCCTGCACGGCCAGACGGCGGTCCCGCCGGGCGGCAGCCTGCACGGTCAGCCGCTCATAGTGTTTCACCGTCTCCACCAGGCCGCGCACGGGCACGGGCAGCGGCGGCAGCGCCAGGCGCTCCACGCCCCGGCGGCTGATGCGGCAGTTCATCTCCACCACGTCGGACTCCTCCAGGCCGGGGATGCTGCCCTGGTTCTGCACGTTGACGGCCATCTCCCGGGGCGTGTCGCCCAGCAGGGCCTCGATGATGTTTAACGCCGCAAAGCTGTACAGCGAGCCGCCGCGCTGGGCCAGCTCCGCCGGCTTCTCCGTCAGCGCCGGGTCCCGGTATTGGCGGAACAGGGCCTCATCGATGGCGTGCACCTGCACGGCGCGGCTTTGGCGCCGCTCCTGCCATTCGCGCAGCTGCTTGTCCCGCATCTCCCGCTCGAAGTAATAGTATTGTAAGTAAGGCGACGGGACAACGCCGATGGCGCGGATGAGCTCGCCCGTGCCCGCCACCTTGGGGATATTCTTCATCAGGGTCTCGTTGTCCGCCAGCTGTTCCAGCAGCAGGGGCAATACGTCCTCGCCGTCCCGCTCGGCCCGGATGAGAAAGCTCAAATGGTTGAGGCCGGTGAAGGTGCAGTGCAGCTTCGCGCCCAGCGCCTTTTCGGCGTCCGCCTGCATGTTCACAGGCACGTTGCACAGCCCGATGCAGCGGATGTGGGTGTATTTCAGGATGGCCTCGGTGACAAGGCCCGAGGGATTGGTAAAGTTGATGAGCCAGGCCTCGGGGCACAGCTGTTCCATGTCGCGGGCGATGGCCAGGGCCTCGGGGATGGTGCGCATGGCGTTCATAAAGCCGCCCGCGCCCGTGGTCTCCTGCCCCACCAGACCCAGCTCCATGCCGGTCTGCTCGTCCACGGCCCGGGCGCGCCAGGTGCCCACGCGGATCTGGCTGATGACGAAATCCGCCCCCGCCAGCGCCTGGCGCCGGTCAGTGGTCAAGCGCAGCCTGCAGGCGTAGCCCGCTTTTTGGAACATGCGCTTTGTGAAATCCAGGATGATCTGCGCCCGCGGCATGCCGTCCGGGATGTCCACCAGGTCGATCTCCGTAAAAGTAAACGTTTTCAAACGGGCCAACAAGCCGTCAAAGATCTCCGGAGCATAGGCGCTGCCCGCCCCGATCACGACTAATTTCATTTTTTGAGCCGCCTTTCCCCATTATGGATGCGCTTTGATGCTGGCGCCGCCGTCCACCAGGATGGTCTGCCCCGTGATATAGGCGGACATGTCGCTGGCTAAAAACAGCGCCGTGTTGGCGATATCCTCCATCCTGCCGGGCGCCAGCGGCTGCATGCGGTCCAGCATGCGCAGGAATTCCTCCCGCTGCTCCCCCTCCGGGTATTCCGCGATCTCATCGGCCATGGCGTCGCTCAAAATGAGGCCGGGGCAGATGGTGTTGACGCGGATGCCCTTGCGGGCGTAATCCAGCGCCATCACTCGCGCCGAGGCGTTCATGGCGCCCTTGGTGCCCGCGTACAGCATGAAGCCGGGCATGCTTTCCACGCTGTGGATGGAGGAGATGTTGACGATATTGCCCATGCCCCGCTCCAGCATGCCGGGGATGAATTTGCGCACGCAGCGCAGGCCGCTTTTGTAATTGGTCTCCAGCAGACGCTCCAGCGTCTCGTCGTCAAATTCATGGGCGGGCAGGTGGCGGTTGACGCCCACGCTGTTCACCAAGATATCCACGCCGCCCCAGCGCGCCAATAACTCGTCACAGGCGCGCTCGGTGTCGGCGGCCTGGGACAGATCGCACACGATGCCCAGGCTGCCGGGGTGCAGCGCCTGCAATTCCTGTTCCGTCTCCGCCAGGGCCGCCCGGTTGCGGCCGCCCACGGCCACCTGGGCCCCCTGCCGGGCAAACAGCAGCGCAATGGCCTTGCCGATGCCCCGCGCCCCCGTGGTGACAAACACGCGTTTGCCTGCCAGCAGATGGTTGTAATCCAACATATCGACGCCTCCCTCTCAGCGGTTGCAGGGCCCCACCGTCTCCTGGACGATCAGCCTTGTCTTGTAGATCTTCGTCAGCGGCGGCTCCGGCTTTTCCGCGGCCAGGCGCTCGCTCAGCAGGCGCACGCTCTCCAGGCCGATGGTGTACAGCGGCTGTTCCACGGAGGTGATCTCCGGCCCGCGGTAGCGGTCCGGCAAGATCGCCTGATGGTCGAAGCCGATGATGGACAGGTCCTCCGGGATGCGCAGGCCCTTGTCCAGCGCCGCGCGCACCGCAAAGCTGGCGATGGCGTCGTCCGAGCAGAACACCGCCGTGGGCCGGTCCGGCAGCTCCAGCAGGCGGCACATGGATTCATAGCCGGAGCTGTAATCCGCCGAGGTGTGCTGGATGTAGTTTTCCCGCACCTCCAGCCCGTGCAGGCGCATGGTGTCCACGTAGCCGCCGAAGCGGTCCATGGTCACCTTTTTATTGGGGTTGCCGCAGATGTGGGCGATGCGGCTGTGCCCCTGGGCGATCAGGTATTCCACCGCCTGCTGCGCGCCGCCCGCGTTGTCCACCAGCAGCTTGTTGCAGTTGAGGTCTGGGATGTCGTTCTCGATCATCACATAATCCGCCATGTGGTTTTCATGCAGATAGCGGATGGCGCCCTCGTCCGTCAAATATGAACCGTAGAGGATGATGGCGTCCACCACGCCCCCGGACAGATGGCGCACGTATTTTTCTTTCATGGCGGCGTCGCCGTTGACGACACTGCAGAACATCACATCATAGCTGGTCTGCTGGGCGCCCTCTTCAAAGCCGCGCAGCAGGTCATAGAAGAAGGGATCGTGCAGGTTGTTGACGA
>CATXYA010000183.1 GCA_958403605.1 uncultured Oscillospiraceae bacterium | reverse complement strand
TCCGTGCCCGCGCCGATAGCGATGCCCACGTCCGCCCGGGCCAGCGCCGGGGCGTCGTTGATGCCGTCGCCCACCATCGCCACCACCTTGCCCTGCTCGTGCAGGGCCGCCACGTGCTGCTCCTTCTCCTGGGGCAGCACCTCGGCGATAACGTGCGGGATGCCCAGCTGCTTCTGGATAGCGGTGGCCGTGCGGCGGTTGTCGCCCGTGAGCATCGTCACCTCCACGCCCATGCGCTGCAGCTCCTGAATGGCCTCGGCGCTGGTGGGCTTCACCGTGTCGGCCACGGCCACGATGCCCCAAACGCCCTTTTTATCGGCGAACAGCAGCGGCGTCTTGCCCTCTCCGGCCAGGCGCGCCAGGGCCTCGGACGCCTCGCCCGACACCGGCACGCCGTTTTCCTCCAGCAGGGCGGTATTGCCCGCAAAATAGGGAGTGCCGTCCACCTGGGCGGTGACACCGCGGCCAAACACCGCCGCAAACTCCGTCACCGCCGCCGGGGCCATGCCCTGCTCTTTGGCGTAGGCGACCACAGCCTGGGCCAGCGGGTGCTCGCTGGGCGTCTCCAGCCCGGCGGCCAGCGCCACCAGTTCCCGCTGCGAATGGCCCGCCAGGGGCAGCACATCCGTCACCACGGGCTTGCCCTCGGTGATGGTGCCCGTTTTGTCCAGCACCACGGCGTTGACGTCGTGCGCCGTCTGCAGCGCCTCACCGGATTTGATGAGGATGCCGTTTTCGGCGCCCTTGCCCGTGCCCACCATGATGGCGACGGGCGTCGCCAAGCCCAGGGCGCAGGGGCAGGAAATGACGAGCACCGCGATGCCGGTGGAGATGGCGAATTCCGCCGTCTGCCCGGCCAACAGCCACCCGCCCACGGCCACCAGCGCAATGACGATGACCACCGGCACAAACACGCCCGCAATCTTATCTGCCAGCTTGGCGATGGGGGCCTTGCTGGCGCTGGCGTCCTCCACCAGGCGGATGATCTGCGCCAGGGTGGTATCCTCGCCCACCTTGGTGGCGCGGAATTTCAAAAAGCCCGCTTTGTTGATGGTGGCGGCGATCACGGTATCGCCCACCGTCTTTTCCACAGGGATGCTCTCGCCCGTGATGGCGGCCTCGTCCAGGCTGGACGTGCCCTGGGTCACCACGCCATCCACCGGCACGGCCTGGCCCGGGCTCACGACCACGATGTCGCCCGGCCGCCCCTCCTCCGCGGGCACCGTTACCTCGGCGCCGTCCCGCTCCACCGTGGCCGTCTTGGGGGCGAGGTCCATCAGCTTTTCAATGGCCTCGCTGGTCTTGCCCTTGCTCTTGGCCTCCAGGAACTTGCCCAGGGTGATGAGCGCCAGGATCATGGCCGCCGATTCAAAGTACAGGTCGTGATGGTACTGCATTACCAGCGCATGGTCGCCGGTGCCCAAGCCCTGCCCCATGCGGATGATGGCGAACACGCCGTACACCAGCGCGGCGGTGGAGCCGATGGCGATGAGGCTGTCCATGTTGGGGCTGCCGCGGAACAGGGTGCGGAAGCCCACCTCGTAGTATTTGCGGTTGACGTACACCACGGGCAGCGTCAGTAAAAACTGCGCCATGCCGAAGGTGACGGCGTTTTCATGCCCTGCCAGAAACCCCGGCAGCGGCAGGCCCACCATGCTGCCCATGGAGATATACATCAGCGGGATCAGGAAGAGGAACGAGATCCACAGCCGCTGCTTCATCTCCGCCAGCTGGGCCATCGCGGGGTTTTCCCGCTGCTCCTGCGCCTGCCGCTGGTTTGCCGGGACCGCGTTTGGCAGAGACGCGCCGTAACCGGCGTCCTGCACCGCGTGTACCACCGTCTGCGCCTCCAGCGGCGCCTCGCTTTCCACCACCATGCTGTTTGTCAGCAGATTCACCGCCACATTGGACACGCCGCTCACCTTGCGCACCGCTTTTTCCACATGGGCGCTGCAGGCCGAGCAGGTCATGCCCGTGACCTCATATTTTTGTTTGACCATTGCCGTTCTCCTTTCGGAACACCCCCAGGGGGTGGGGGTCTATATCCAACATACTGCTTCCGCTCCGGTTTGTCAAGAATTTTTTTGCAGTCTCCTTTAGCTTTTCCCAAATTGAGGCCCGGTATGAACGCGGCGGTTGACTTTGGCCGGGCCGGACGTTTATCATAAAAAGGCCGAAACAGAAAGGCGGGATACCGAATGGAATTGGTGATCGGGGAGCAGGTGCGCGGCGATGCCCGGCTGCGGGAAAGTTTTTTCTCGCTGGCGTCCGAGGTGTTCGGCCTTTCCTTTTCCGCCTGGTACCAGGGCGGATATTGGACGGAGCACTACCGCCCCTATGCCCTGGTGGAGGACGGCGCCGTCATCGCCAACGTCTCGGCCAATCTGTTTTCCACCCGCTGGCGGGGAACACCGCTGCCGTGCCTGCAGATCGGCACGGTGATGACGCATCCGCAGTACCGCGGACGGGGCTGCGCGGCCAAGCTGCTGCGGTATCTGCTGGCGGACTGTGCGCCGCGGTGTGGGCTCGTCTATCTTTACGCCAATGATTCGGTGCTGGAGTTTTACCCCAAATTCGGCTTTGTACCGGCGCCGGAATATGAATATTCCCTGCCGGTACAGTCCGCCGCGGGCGATTGGCGGCGGCTGCACCTGGACGATCCTCAGGATCTTAGCCTGCTGCGCGCCTGTTACGCGCAGTCGAATCCGTTTTCCGAGCTGCCGATGGAGGAGAACTTTGGCCTCTTGATGTTCCACTGCGGCAGCTTTTACCGGGACTGTGTTTGGTATTCCGCCCGGCTGCGGCTGGTCTGTGTGGCCGAGCAGCAGGAGGATGTGCTGTACTGCCATGACTTTTACGGTCCGGCGGGCACGGCTTCGCTGGCCGTGGCGGTGTCCGGCCTGGCCGCAGCGCAGACACGCCGCGCCGTGCTGGGCTTCGCGCCGAAAGACACGGCGGGCTGCGGGTGCGCCCCCTTGCTATCGCCGGACGAGACCTTTTTTGTGCAAGCGGAACAGGCGGCGTTTTTTGGGCAGCATCCGCTGCGCTTTCCCGCGCTGTCCCACGCCTGACGCAGCACAAGGGGGCATGCCCACATAACGACACGCAAAAAGCAGGAAGTTACCGCTGTAGGGAACGCCGTCCCCGGCGTTCCGCCGCTGAAAGTCAGGACGATGGTGTCTTTTTTCTTGTGCAGCGCCTTGTTGTGGAAACGCCTCCTCAGAAAAGCCTCCGTATTTGTTAGAGCTCCCCACGTCTTCTCGAAGTCACGGAGCGTTGATCCCAACCCACGCTATTTCACGGGGAGCGGAACGCCGGGGACGGCGTTCCCTACTGGGCCTGAGATGCGGCGCTCGATCAAGCAAAACAACAAAAAATAGCCTTCGGCTATTTTTTCGGCCACGTGGGCCACCCTTGGCCCACGGCCATAGAGATCAATCGTTTTTTATTGCGGAGCAATAAAAAATAGCCGCAGGCTATTTTTTCGGCCATGTGGGCCCTCCTTGGCCCACGGCCATGGAGATCAATTGTTTTTTATTGCGGAGCAATAAAAAATAGCCTACGGCTATTTTTTCGGCCATGTGGGCCGTCCCCGGCCCACGGCCATGAAGATCAATTGTTTTTTATTGCGCAGCAATAAAAAGCAATCCCCGGCAACAACTGTGGAAAGTTGTTGCCGGGGATGTCTTTTTGCAAGCTGTTTTGCAGCGCGCCCTTGCTCGATTTAAAATGATCCGTCAGGCTTCGCTGGCCGGGGCCGGGTTCTTCGCGCGGTTGCGCACCGCTTCGCAGAACGAGACCAGGTCTTTGCGGTAAAGCTCCGCCCGGTCTTTGGTATAGCCCAACAGCATATCGGGATACCGCTGGTCGAACGCCGCCAACAGCTCTTTCGCCTGCTCTTCCTTCATGCTCAGCACGATCTGCTTGCCGGTGTCCAGGTTCAGCAGCAGCGCGTGGGTCTTTCCGGTGGGGATGCCGTTGGTGCGGTGCTGGGTGGTTTGCTGATAAGCCCACACCACGCGCCGCACGGGCACCAAATGCGTGGTGGCGCCCTCCTGGAACATCAGCAGGTCGTCCCCCATCCGCAGACCGTTCAGCTGTTCCGCACTCTGGTAGAACGTCTCCACACGCTCCAACGCGATCTCCGGGTCCGCCTGCTCCGCGCAGTACGTCTTGATGCTCTTCTGGTAACTGCCCGTCAGCGCGCGGATGAGGAAAAACAGCCCCAGCAGGATCAGCGCCAGCCCGCCGCCCGCAAAAAGGCAAATGGTGGGCAGGTCCTTCTCCCCGATTTTTCCCTCGTCCAACACCAGCGAGAGCATGTTGGCCTGGGTGGCGGCGTCCATGTCGCTGTAGCCGACTACCTCATGAAAATACCGTTCCGATTGACTGTCCATGCGGTGGATGGTGCCGCTCACCGTGATCGGCTCGCCCTCGAACTCCGCGTTTTCATCGGTGAGATAGTTCCACGTCGCGTCGATCAGCGCGTCCGCCTGGTCCAGCTTGCCGGCAGGCAGCTGCAGGCCCATATATTCCGCCTCGCCCACGGGAATGATGTATTCCTTGGAGGTGGTGGTCTTCTTGCCGCTGTCGCTCTTCTTTTCTGTGTAGGCGTACCAATCCATGACGATGGCCACATCGGTGCGCACATACTGTCCCTCCAGCTGGTCCACCGGGATGGTGTCGAGGTCTGCCGGCCCCTTGAGCAGCAGCAGCGCCCCGGGCGCGCCCTGGATCAGCAGGAAGATGCCTGCCGCCAGCAAAATCAGCGTCAACAGCAGAATCCTCTTCAGGCTGATTTTTTTCAGTTCGTTCATCATAACGGTCATTCCTCCTCGTTCCCCGGCAATTTTGCCGCGTGCCGGGCGATATTCTTATTTTACCACAGTCGTCATGGCCCTGGCAATGGGGGACCGACACAAACGTTAAAAGTTATCTGTAGGGTTACAATAGATAATGGACAAACGAATAAAAAAGGATGAAGGATGGAG
>CATXYA010000182.1 GCA_958403605.1 uncultured Oscillospiraceae bacterium | reverse complement strand
ATAAACGGCAGCATGCTCAGCAGCGTGATGGAACCGCCGTTGGGCATCTCGAAAATTTTGATGTTCGCCAGCACGGTGCCCACGGCGATCATCAGCGCGCATTCCACCAGAACACGCGTCTTGGAATAGGTTTTGGACATAGGAGGATACTCCCTTGCAATAGTAGTACATAAAAACAAAGGCGCCTGCGGCATAAAAATACCACAGGCGCATTCCGTTTTTTCCTGATAAAAAACTTCCTACGCTGGCATTACCCAGATCAGGTAAAAAGGGTCTATGACGCCGCGTACGGCAATCAAATCTAAGCCTTTCGGCCCCCCTGTTTTTATGTCCACTGCCTATTATACCCGCATCCGGGCGTCTGTAAAGCCCAAATGCCCAAAAGCCATTCCACAATAAACACAGTGCCGCAGGCCGCCAGGGCCACGGGCAGCAGCTGGGCGCCAAAAAAAGCCAGCGCCGCGGCCACCGCAAACCCCGCCGCCGCGCTGAGGACGCTGCCGGTGCTCTCAAAGACCGCGGGCACCGTCATGGCCGCCAGCACGGCGTAGGGCACATAGAAAAGGAAGCTCTTCAAAAAGCGGCTTTTCAGCTTTTTGCGGCACAGGGCCAGCGGCAGCATGCGGATGCAGTACGTCACGCCTGCCATCACCGCAATGTACAGCCAAAGCGTCGTCCCCGTCATGGCGCCGCCCCGCTTTCTTCCTCCGGCAAAGGCGCCAGCAGCGCGCCCGCCCCGGCGGCCAGCACCGTGCACAGAATAATGGCAAAGCCGCTGCCCACGCCGGACAGCACCGGCAGGTAATGCAGGGCGCAGCTGAGCACAACGGCCAGCGCGGCCACGCCCAGCACCGCGCGGCTGCGTTTGGCCACGGGCACCACGATGGCGATGAACATGCCGTAGATGGCGATGGACAGCGCGCTCTGCGCCGCGGGCGGCAAAAAGCCGGAGGCCACGGCGCCGCACAGCGTCCCCAGAGACCAGCCCAGGTACGGCGCCACCGCCAGGCCCCAGGCGTACCGCTTGCCCACCTCGCCCGGCTGGCTGGCCGTGACGGCAAAAATCTCATCCGTGACGGTAAAGGCGATGAACATCCGGTCCGCCAGGCCCACCTCCGGGCTGAATTTCTGGGAGAGGGACAGGCTCATCAATGCATAGCGCAAATTGATGACCAGCTGGGTGAGGGCCATCTCCACAAAGCCGCCCCCGGCGGCGATGAGCGTCAGCCCTGCAAACTGCCCGGCGCTGGTGAGGTTCGTCATGCTGATGGCGCAGGCGCTCCACACGGGCAGGCCGGTCAGCACCGCCATCATGCCGAAGGTCAGCGAGACGGAAAAATAGCCCAGGCCGATGGGCACACCGTCCCGCAGCCCGGCGGCAAAGGAATTTTGGATCTGCTGGGTCTGCATCAAAACACGCCTTTACTTCAAATAGAGTCCCGCCAGGGTATAGTCCGCGTCATAGGAGAGGGTGAAGGTGATGGTGCCCTGCTCGAATTTGGCCTTGGCGACGGCCACCGCCAGGCCGTTGCTGGTGGCGTAGGACGTTTTTTCCACGCTCTGGAATGCGCCCGCCTTCTCGGCCATGGGCTCCCAGACCTCTTTCCAGGCGGCCTCGTCGGCAGCGGCCTTCATTTCGTCGGTCATGGTGTCCATCAGGCCCGCGTAATCCTTGGCATCCAGCAGGCGGATGGACTGCTCCACCGCCTTGTCCACGGCGTCCTGGTCCATGCCCTCGGGCAGCTTGGCGCCGCCGCAGGCGGCCAGCAGCAGCGCGGCGCACAGCGTCAGCGCTAAAATGGAAAATACTTTTTTCATGTCGTTTGCTCCTTCGATAATTTTTTTGCCGTGGGGCACAGCGGCGCCAGACGGCACAGTTCACAATGGGCCTTGCGCGCCGTGCACACCACACGGCCATGCAGCACGCAGCGGTGGCAGAAATCGTTGGATTCCTCGGGCGGCAGCACCTTTACCAGGGCCCGCTCCACCTTCACGGGGTCGGTGCAGTCGGCCACAAAGCCCAGGCGGTTCGCCATGCGGATGCAGTGGGTGTCGGCCACCACCGCGGGCAGGCCGAAGATATCGCCCCGGATGAGGTTGGCGCTCTTGCGGCCCACGCCCGGCAGGCGCAGCAGGTCCTCCATCGCCTCCGGCACTTGGCCGCCGTACTCCTCCACCAGCATCTTCGTCATGCCCGCCAGGTCCCGCGCCTTGCTCTTGCCCAGGCCGCAGGGACGGATGATGGGCTCGATGGCCTCGGCCCCGGCGGCGGCCATGGCCTCCAGCGTGGGGTATTTGGCAAACAGCTCCTCGGTCACGATGTTGACGCGGGCGTCGGTGCACTGGGCGGATAACCGCACGCTCACCAGCAGCTGCCACGCGTCCTCATACGTCAGCGAACAGACCGCCAAAGGGTATTCTTCCTTCAGGCATTCCACGATCCGCCGCGCATCGGCTTTTGTCCGCATTTTGTCTCCTCTTTTCCGTGATCGCTTCACGATAATGAAGATATGATATCACAAAAGGTCCTTGCGCACAAGAAGCTTTTCGCGTATACTAAAAAGCGTATATCACAAGATATGGAAGGAAGCGAGTGAAATGTATCAAGATATGCTGGATACCATCGGCTTTGTGCAGCAGCGGGACCCGGAGGTGGGCGCCGCCATGGCGCGGGAGCTGGCCCGCCAGCGCCGCAATATCGAGCTGATCGCCTCGGAAAACGTGGTCTCCCCGGCGGTGCTGGCCGCCATGGGTACCGTGCTCACCAACAAATACGCCGAGGGCTACCCCGCGCACCGCTATTACGGCGGCTGCGCCTGTGTGGACGAGGTGGAAAATTTGGCGCGGGACCGCGCGTGCCGCCTGTTTGGGGCCGAGCACGCCAACGTGCAGCCGCACGCGGGCGCCCAGGCCAATCTCGCCGTCTATTTTGCGCTGCTGGAAGTGGGGGACACGGTGCTGGGCATGGATCTGTCCAACGGCGGACATCTCACCCACGGCAGCCCGGTGAACATGAGCGGCAAAAACTACAAGTTCATCCCGTACGGCGTGGGCGCGGACGGCTTCCTGGATTATGAGGCGCTGGAGCGCCTGGCGCAGGAGCATCATCCCAAAATGATCGTCGCCGGGGCGTCGGCCTATCCGCGCCTCATCGATTTTGACCGCATCGCCGCCATCGCCCACCGGGCGGGCGCGCTGTTCATGGTGGATATGGCGCACATCGCGGGGCTGGTGGCGGCGGGGCTGCACCCCAACCCTGTGCCGGTGGCCGACGTGGTCACCCCCACCCCCCACAAGACACTGCGCGGGCCGCGGGGCGGTATGATCCTGTGCAAGGAGCAATATGCCAAGGCCATCGACAAGGCCATCTTCCCCGGCACCCAGGGCGGCCCGCTGGAGCACATCATCGCCGCCAAGGCGGTCTGCTTCGGCGAGGCGCTGCGGCCGGAATTCAAGGCCTATCAACAAAAGATCCTGGACAACGCCCAGGCGCTGGCCCAGGGCCTGCTGGCAAACGGCCTGCAGCTGGTGTCCGGCGGCACGGACAACCACCTGATGACGGTGGACCTGCGCGGCACGGGCGTGACGGGCAAAGAGCTGGAAGCGCGCCTGGACGAAGTGTCCATCACCGCCAACAAAAACACGGTGCCCAACGACCCGGCCTCGCCCTTCGTCACCTCCGGCGTGCGCCTGGGCACCCCCGCCGTCACCACCAGGGGCATGGGCCCCGCCGAAATGACGCAGATCGCCGCCTGCATCGCCGACTGTGTATTCCGGTTTGAGGAGACCAAGGATGCCGTGACGGCCTGCACCGCCCAGTTGGCGCAGCAGTTCCCGCTGTACGAGTAAATTCTACCGCAGGTAGAGCGGTTCCCGCAGCGCTCGGTTGTCCCGGCGGGCAAAAGCGGTTATGCTGGTGCAAAAGGGAGGGGACAGCATGTCACAAGAGGAGACCGGCAGAAGGATCGCAGAGCTGCGCAGGGAAAAGGGATATACCCAAAAGCAGCTGGCGCAGCTGCTGCACGTCACGGATAAAGCGGTGAGCAAGTGGGAGCGGGGCGACAGCTACCCGGAGACAGGGCTGCTGGTGCCGCTGGCCGCTGCGCTGGGCACCACGGTGGACGCCCTGCTGGGCGCGGCTCCTCAGCCGGACCCGGCGCCCGGCGCAAAGCAGGGAAAGAAGCGCCCGGCCCCCGGCACAGAAAACGGAATGGCGCTGGCGATCTGGGCTCTGGCAGCCGTCCCGCTGTGCGCTGCCGGCTGGCTGTGCGGCGGGTGGTGGGGCCCGCTGCCGCTGGCACTGTGCCTGCCGCCGTGGCTGGCATCGCTGGCGCTGCTTCTCATCTGCCGCGCGCTGCCGGGGCAGGCACGCCGTATCTGCGGCGCGGTCCTGGCCCTTTCCGGCTGCCTGCTGGCGCTGGGCTTGCTGGGGCCTCAGCGGCTGCTGGCGGCGCTGATGCCCGCTTACTGCATCGCCGCCGCCGAAGGCCTGGTTTTGCTGGCGGGACAGCAGGGGGAGAAAAAGCTGCGGTCCCTCTCCCGCAAGTGGCAGGGAGCAAGCGCGGCGCTCCTGTGCGCGGTGCCGGGCGCTGTCCTGCTGGGGGTCAGCCTGGGGGCGCTGCGGTACGGCGGCTGGCAGCGGGGCGTCAATTGGTATGTGCTGCGGCTGGAGTTTTGGTGGCCCTGGGCCTGGGCGGCGCTGGCGGCAGGTGCCGCCGTTTGGCTGGCGCTGCACACCGTACCAGGGACGAAAGCCCGGCTGCCGCTGCTGGCGCCGGCGTTGGTGCCCTTGCTGCAGTGCTGGTGCCTCAGCGCGCCCGCACGCCGGACCGGCCTTTGCCTGCAGCTTACCCTGGCGGCTGCGGCGGCGCTGCCGGGGCTGGCCTGGGCCGCCTCTTTTTTACTGCAAAAAGAGGGTTTACAAAACTCTACAAATATTGTATAGTTAAGATGCCCCTTCGGAAAGAAGCCGGAAAACGTATATTGGCGGGG
>CATXYA010000181.1 GCA_958403605.1 uncultured Oscillospiraceae bacterium | reverse complement strand
TTGCCAAACTGGACAAAGTCCAGTTTGGACAGCATCGCCTTCCCCCGGTGGGGGATCGCGCCCGCAGGCGCACAAGGTGAATTGGCCCGCAGGGCCAAGAGAAAGTCCCCTGGGGGATTTCGGAGGCCAACCGCCGCTATGCGGCGGCTCTTAGGCCGGAGATAGGTGCCACCTTTTTCTTTGAAGCGGATGAGGGGGCGCCCGCGGGCTTTCCCTCCCCTACGACAAAAAAGAGGCGCGTTTTCGCGCCTCTTTTTATGATGAATTTTTGCCGGCATCTTTGCACAGCCCCGTTATTTGTGCAGGCGCGCCGTCACGTCGGCGCAGATCTCGGGGCAGACGAACTCCGAGATGTCTCCGCCGAAGGAGGCCACCTGGCGCACCACGCTGGAGGACAGGTACATATACTGGATATCCGTGGTCAAAAACAGGGTCTCCAATTCCGGGTTGAGCTTTTTATTCGTCAGCGCCATCTGGAACTCGTACTCAAAATCAGACACGGCGCGCAGGCCCTTGACGATGGTGCAGGCCCCCACCCGCCGGGCATAATCCGCCAGCAGGCATTGGTCGCTGTCCACCGTGACGTTGGACAGGTCCGCCGTCACGCGCCGGGCCATCTCCACCCGTTCGGCGGCGGAAAAGACAGTGGCCGTCTTTTCCGGGTTTACCAGGATCAGCACGATGACCTCGTCGAACAGCTTGGCCGAGCGGTGGATGATATCCAAATGGCCCTTGGTGATGGGGTCGAAGCTGCCGGGGCAAATGGCAATGCGTTTGTTCATGGTCCACACCCTTTTCCGGTTCTTATTCTTTTCTGGCCGCTGCGGCGCCTGCCGCCCCCCTTCCGGGGAGATCAGCAGGTGGCGCCGCCCTTAAGGTGCTTCTGCGCCGCCAAATTTTCCGCTTTGTGCCGCAGCAGCTCGTCGCCCAGCAGCTGCTCCTCCACGTTTTCAAAGCCCAGGCGGGCGATGGTGTCGGAGAAGCGCTCACCGGTGACGCCCTGGTCACGGAACAGCAGGATGGCCTTCTCCACCACGTCCAGCACCTCGGCCCGGCTGGTGAACACCTCGCGCAGCGCCCGGCCCTGAGCCACGCGCTTGCCCCAGCGCCCGCCGATGTATACGCGGTAGCCGGTCACCTCTTCCTGCACCGCACCGAAGGGGCATTTGCCCACGCAGCGGCCGCAGTGATTGCAGGTGCCCTCGGTGATGATCAGCTTTCCATTCGTCAGCTTTGCCACGCCGATAGGGCAGGCGCCCTCGATCTGGCAGACCTTGCAGCCCTTGCACTGCTCCAAATCGATAGTGGGCACGCGCTGGCCGATGATGCCCAGATCGTTCAGGTCCGGCTTCACACAGTTATTGGGGCAGCCGCCCACGGCGATCTTGAATTTATGGGGCAGCTTGACATTATTATAACCCTTGTAGAAACGCTCATGGATCTCCTCCGACAGCTCGAAGGTGTCGATGAGTCCATACTGGCAGGTGGTGCCTTTGCAGGACACCACAGGCCGCACCTTGCTGCCCGTGCCGCCGGTCTCCAGGCCCTCCGTGGCCAGGAAGGCGCGCAGCGGCTCAATGTTTTCAAAGGGCACGCCCTGGATCTCCAGCGTCAGGCGGGAGGTCATGGTGACTTCCCCGGAGCCGAAGCGCTCGGCGGCCTCGGCGATCACCTTTTGCTCCTGGGCGGTCACCTTGCCGTTGCGGGTGATGACGCGGCCATTGAAGCTGCGCGGGAAGCGCTTGTCCTGCAAAAAGCCCAGACCCTTCACCCGCGTCACTTCCTCCGGCGGCACCGTCTCCACCGCGCCCGCCACACGCACGGTGTTGAAGAAGCTGGCGCCCTCCAGCACCACGGTGTCGGTGTAGCCCGCGGCCCTCAGGCGGCGCTGCAAAAAGTAGGCGCGTTTGCCCCGATTGCATACCAGCAGCAGCGGCTCGTCCTGGGCCAGGCCCTGCACCGGGCCGTTCACCGTGCCCAGGTCCACCCACACGGCGCCGGGAATGCCCGGCTGCTGCATCACGTCCACCACCGTGCGGCCCGCGGCGGCGCCCGCGGCATATTCGGCGGGCGTCATGCTGACCATGGTGCCGTCGAGCTTGTTTTCCAAAATGTACACGGCCTGTACAAAGGGATGGATGGCCGTGGAGAAGGGCGGCGCATACGCGAGGTCCATATTTTCAAAATCCGACAGGGACGCGCCCAGCGAGATGCCCGTGACGGCGATATCGGTCATTTTATCCACCGCCTCGGCGCCGAACACCTGCATGCCCAGCAGCCTGCGGGTCGCTTTGTCAGCGATCAGCTTGGTGGCGAACCAGCCCGCCCCGGGGTAATAGTGCGCCTTGTCGTCGGTGACGGCCAAGGCCGTCTCCACATCATAGCCCGCCGCCCGGGCCGCCGCCTCGGTGAGCCCGGTGCGCCCGGCGTTGAAGCCCGCCAGCTTTACCACGCCGGTGCCCAGCGCGCCGGGGTACGCCTTGTCCCCGCCCGCCAGCACCTGGGCCAGGGTACGGCCCTCGTAGTTGGCGGAGGACCCCATGGCGGACCACAGCCGCCCACCCGTGACGCGGTTCGTTACCAGCGCACAGTCGCCCGCGGCGTAAACGTCCGGCAGATTGGTGCGCAGCTGGCCGTCCACCAGGATGGTGCCGCGCTCCAGCGCGATGCCGCTGTCCGCCAGCCAAGCGGTGTTGGGCCGGATGCCGATGGACATCACCACCACGTCCGCCGCCAGTGTGCCCGCGCTGGTCTTCACGGCGTCCACTTTCGCCACGCCGCTGATGCTCTCCAGCTTGGTGCCCGTCAGCACGCGGATGCCCGCGGCCTGCAGCTTCTGCTTGGCCCAATCGGCCATCTCGCGGTCAAACACATTGGGCAGAATCTGCGGCGCCAGGTCCACCACCGTGACGTTCAGGCCCTTGGCCTGCAGGTTCTCCGCCAGCTCCAGGCCGATGAAGCCGCCGCCCACCACCACGGCGCGGCGCGCGCCCGTCTGCTCGATAAAACCGCGCAGGCCGGTGGCGTCGTCCGGCTTGCGCATCGTGAACACGCCCGGCAGTTGTGCGCCTGCCACCGGCGGCACGATGGCCGACGCGCCCGTGGCGATGACGCAGGCGTCATAAGCATAGGTCTCTTCTTCCCCGCCGGCCAAATTTTGGGCCGTCACGGTATGGGCCGCGCTGTCCAGACGCACCGCCTCGCGGCCCGTATACACCTGTACCTCCGTCAGGGCGGCGTATTTCTGCGGCGTGTTGACGATCAGCTCTTCCCGGCTCTCAATGGCGCCGCCCACATAATAGGGCAGGCCGCAGCCCGCGTAAGAGATGTCGGCGTCTTTGGCGATCAGCGTCACTTGGGCGTCCGCCAGCTCCCGCTTCAATTTGGCCGCCGTTTTCGTGCCGGCAGCCACGCCGCCGATAACTAAAATGTTCATTTTTTCTTTCCTCTTCCAAGCAAACTTTTTTATTCCATGGGGCGTCCGCCAAACAAGCTGGCAATCAAACGCCAGCTGCCTGGTTCCCCATTTCAGCCTTTTCACAAGGCCGGGACACAAAATGCCTCGGCCAGGTTTGCAAGGCAAACCACCTTGCGGTTATTATAATGGGATGCTCCCGTAGGGAGCCACCACAAATCCGCGTCTTCCGCGGATTTGCCCATTTCAATGTTCTCAATGCAGGAGTTGCGAAGCAACTCCAACGGGGCATGCAATGTCCCGGCAGGGTTTGCACCGCAAACCCGCATTGAAGGTATTATACCGGGACGCCCGCGAAGCGGGCCACAACAACAATGCGTGCCCTTGCCAGCCAAAGGCTGGCATTTTCTGCGAAAACCGGGCAAGCCGGTTTTTTGCTGCGCAAGAATTTTATTGCGCCTACGCGTGTAAAACACGCGCAGGTTCCGGCAGTAAAAGCCCGGCGCTGCATTGTTGCCCGTTTCAATGTTCTCCGGGCGGAAGCTGCAACGCAGCTTCCAGCCGGGGCACGAAGTGCCCCGGCTAGGTTTGCGCAGCAAACCGCCCTGGGGTTATTATACCGTGTCTCACCTTTTTCCGCAATCCACCCTTGCTTTTCAGACCTATTTTTTCTATCATAAAGGGGAGGAGATGGAATAGGATGGCAGAATGGCAAAAAAAATTGTCCCTGCGGGGACGGGAGGCGTTTTCCTACCTGCGCGTGTTTTGCAAATGGGCGGTGGTGGCCGTCGGGTCCGGCCTGCTTTGCGGCGTGGTGGGCGCCGGTTTCTACCACTGTGTGCAGTGGGCCACGGACACCCGCCACGCACACACCTGGCTGCTGTACCTGCTGCCGGTGGCCGGGCTTGTCATCACCCTGCTGTACCGCGCGGCTGATATCAAGCAGGACGAGGGCACTAACCTCGTCATCGCCAGCATCCATTCCGGCAAGCGGCCGCCCCTGCGCCTGGCGGCGCTGATCTTTGCCGGCACCTTTTTCACCCACCTGTGCGGCGGTTCCTCCGGGCGCGAGGGCGCGGCGCTGCAGATCGGCGGCGCACTGGGCAACAGCCTGGCGGCGCGGCTGCACCTCTCGGAGAAAGACCGCATCACCCTGATGCTCTGCGGCATGAGCGGACTGTTCAGTGCCATTTTCGGCACGCCGCTCACGGCCACGCTGTTCAGCCTGGAGGTCATCAGCGTGGGCATCTTCCACTATTCGGCGCTGCTGCCCTGTCTGTTCAGCGCCATCACGGCGTATCAGGTGGCTGGCGCGCTGCACGTCGACCCGGAATCGTTCCGCATTACCGTGACCAAGACGCTGACGGCGCCGCAGATCTGGCGCGTCATCCTGCTGGCCTTTCTGTGCGCCCTGGTGGGCATTTTGTTCTGCAAGGTCATGCACACGGTGTCCCATCTTTACCAGACCTATCTGCCCAATGCCTATCTGCGGGTGGCGGTGGGCGGCTGCCTGGTGGTGGGGCTCTCCCTGCTGGCGGGCACGCGGGATTACAACGGCGCGGGCATGGATGTGGTGGCCCGTGC
>CATXYA010000180.1 GCA_958403605.1 uncultured Oscillospiraceae bacterium | reverse complement strand
ATTTTGACGATCTGATCTACTGCACGGTGAAGCTGCTGCAGGAAAACCCCGATGTGCGGGAGTTTTACCAGAACCGTTACCAGTACGTGCTGGTGGACGAGTACCAGGACACCAGCGTGGCCCAGTTCCAGCTGGTGTCGCTGCTGGCGGGAGAACATCAAAACGTCTGTGTGGTGGGCGACGACGACCAGAGCATCTACCGCTTCCGCGGCGCCACCATCGAGAACATCCTCAATTTCGAGCAGTGCTTCCCCGGGGCCAAGGTGATCAGGCTGGAGCAGAATTACCGCTCCACCTCCAACATCCTCAACGCGGCCAACTGCGTGATCCAAAATAACCAGGCCCGCAAGGGCAAAACGCTGTGGACGAAAAACGGCATGGGCGACAAGATCATTCATTATGAGGCGGATTCCGAGCTGGACGAGGCGGCGCACATTGCCGCCGTCATTGGGCAGAACGTCAAAAAGGGCGCCAAGCTGCGCGACCATGCGGTGCTTTACCGCATGAACGCCCAGTCCAGCCCTGTGGAGAACTATTTCGCCCGGGCGGGCATCCCTTATAAGATCGTGGGCGGCCAGCGGTTCTATGACCGCAAGGAGATCAAGGACATGCTGGCCTACATGAGCATCGTCGCCAACCGCCAGGACGATCTGCGCCTGCGGCGCATCATCAACGAGCCCGCCCGCAAGCTGGGCGCTACGACCGTACAGCACGTGGCTGACTTTGCCCAGCAGGAAGGCGTGTGCATGCTGGATATCATTGCGCGGATGGACCAATACCCGTCCCTGGCGCGGGCCAGTGCCGCGCTGGGCGGTTTTTACCTCATCTACCGCCGCCTGGTGGACGCCTACGAGACGCTGCCGCTGGACGAGTTCACCCAACAGATCTTGGACATCACCGGATACCGCGCCATGCTGACGGCGGCGGGCGAAGAAGGGGAGACGCGGCTGGAAAACATCGGCCAGCTGGTGTCCTCCGTCAAGACCTACGCCGATCAGCGCGGGCCGGAGGCCAGCCTGGCGGGCTTCTTGGAGGAAGTGGCCCTTATCAGCGATATCGACAGCTATGACGAGGGCGCGGACGTTGTGGTGATGATGACGATGCACGCGGCCAAGGGCCTGGAATTCGATTATGTGTTCCTCATCGGCCTGGAGGAGGGGATCTTCCCCAGCGAAATGAGCCGCTATTCGGAGGAGGACCTGGAGGAGGAACGCCGCCTGTGCTATGTGGGCATCACCCGCGCCAAAAAGGAGCTGTACCTCTCCAGTGCCGCCAGCAGGATGCTGTTCGGCCAGACCAAACGCAACCGCCCCTCCCGGTTTGTGGAGGAGATCGACCCGGAATTGATCGAGCATGAGCAAAGCGCCATGGCCCAGCGCCAGCGCGCGGCGCGGGACGCTTATATGCAGCGCCAGAACCAGTATCTGGACCGCAACTATAACCGCGGTATGACCGGCGCTTCCAGCGGATTCGGCGGCTATGAAGGCGGGGGACGTGCCCGGCAGGCCGTGCGCCCGCAGAGCGCGGAGCCGAGCATTCGCTTCGGCGGCGGTTCGTCCATCCAGGCGGGCAGCGCCGCGGCGCCGAAGCCGACGGCGGCCGCCGCTCCGGCGGAGGGCGGTTACCGGCCCGGCGATGTGGTGGAACACAAGGTGTTTGGCCGCGGTGTGGTATTGAAGGTGACGCCCGTCGCCGGAGACCACATTGTGGAGATCAAGTTCGACACGGCGGGCGTGAAAAAGACGATGGCCAATTATGCGCCGCTGAAACGGGTATGACCGCAGGGCAAAGGATGTGAGGCAATGGGCAGGCGGCTGTTTTGTGAATGGGGCCCTTGGGCCTATTGGCTCTCCACGCAGAAATGCCGTTTCGTGCGGCGGCTGCGGGACGCCCGCTCGCCGGAGCGTTTCGCCTCCCGGCAGGCGCCGGAGCTGCTGCCGGTATGCCTGGTGCACCATTCCTCCTTGATCTGCCGCACGCTGGGCGATGTGGACCGGCGGCTGCAGGAGAACAAGACGGTGAACCTGGCGCTGGCTGTGCCCAAAGTCGACCGGGTCCTGATCGGGCCGGGGGAGACATTTTCCTATTGGAAGCGCATCGGCCCCTGCACCAAACGCCGGGGCTACCGCGAAGGCCTTGTCATCCGCGGCGGCAGGCCGGACAAGGATATCGGCGGCGGCATGTGCCAGCTCTCCAACCTCATCCATTGGATGGTGCTGCACACGCCGCTGACGGTGACGGAATACCACCATCATGACGGGGTGGATCTGTTTCCGGATTTTGGCCGCAAGGTGCCCTTCGGCACCGGCACCTCAGTGCTCTATAATTATATCGATTACCGTTTCAAAAATGAGACGGACCAATGCTTCCAGCTGCACGTCTGGCTGCAGGACGGTTATCTGCACGGCGAGCTGCGCGCCCAGCGGGCGCTGCCGGTGCGCTACCATGTGCGGGCGCAGGACGAGTTCTTTTCCCGGGAAGGGGACGCGGTATACCGCAATAACCGCATCGTGCGCACCTGTGTGGACAAGCAGACGGGAAACGTGCTGTCCAGCGAGGTGCTGAAGCAAAACCATGCCAAGGTGCTGTATGACACCACAGGCCTGACGATCACGGACGGGCCGGAAAGCGAGGATGTTCCATGAAAGTAAGATTGATCGCACACACGCCGGAGCCGGAAAAAGTGGTGGCGGCGGCGGCCAAGCTGTGCTATTCCAACGCGCACATCGACGATCTGCTGGACGGCCTGACGCCGGAAAAGAGCCGGGAATTCGTCCAGCGCCTGGCCAGCATGGGCCACGAGAGCCCCACGGAGCACGTCTCGTTCACCTTCGCCATCGAAGGGGTGTCCCGCTCGCTGCTGGCGCAGATCACGCGCCACCGCATCGCTTCCTACAGCGTCCAAAGCCAGCGCTACGTCAACCTGCACGAGTTCGATTATGTGCTGCCGCCGGAGATCGAAGCGGACGGCGAGGCTGCGGCGGCCTTCGACGAGGCCATGCAGGCCCAGGCCCGGCAGTATCAGCAGCTGACCGAGCTGCTGAAAGAAACACACAAGGCCACTTTTCTGGCCGCGGGCAAGGACGAAAAACCGGCGGCCCGCATGGCGGAAAAGCAGGCCTTGGAGGATGCCCGTTTCGTGCTGCCCAACGCCTGTACCACCAAGATGATCGTCACCATGAACGCCCGCAGCCTCAACAACTTTTTCCGCCACCGCTGCTGCTCCCGCGCTCAGTGGGAGATCCGCGCCCTGGCCGATGAAATGCTGCGCCAGGTGTGCGCGGTGGCGCCCAGCCTGTTTGCCAAAAGCGGCCCTTCCTGCGTGGCTGGTCCGTGCCCGGAAGGGGCTAAGAGCTGCGGAGAAAGCGCCGCGATGCGCGAAAAGTACGCGGTGCTCAAAGGGGCGGACGGGGCATGACGCCGCAGGGGAAACTGATCGTGCTGGAAGGGCTGGACGGCTCCGGCAAGGCCACCCAGGCGGCGATGCTGTACGAGGCGCTGGCCGCGCAGGGCAGGACCGTGCGCAAGATCACCTTCCCGGATTACGCCAGCGATTCCAGCGCTTTGGTCAAGCTTTATCTCGGCGGTGCGTTTGGGGACAAGCCCGGCGACGTCAACGCCTACGCGGCCTCTACCTTTTATTCGGTGGACCGGTACGCCAGCTACAAGATGGCCTGGGGAAAGTTTTACCACGCAGGCGGCATTTTGGTGTCGGACCGGTACACCACCTCCAACGCCGTCCATCAATGCGCAAAGCTGCCCCCGGCGCAGTGGGACACGTATCTCGCCTGGCTGTTCGATCTGGAGTATCATAAGATCGCCATCCCGCAGCCGGACCTGGTGGTGTACTTGGATGTGGACCCGCAGGTGTCACAGCAGCTGATGACCCGGCGCTATCAGGGCCATGAGGAGAAAAAGGACATCCATGAAAAAGACGTGGAGTATCTGACCCGCAGCCGCGAGGCCGCCCGCTATTGTGCCGGGCACCTGGGCTGGAAACGCGTTACCTGTACGGAAAACGGCGCCATGCGCTCCCGCGAAGCCATCCATGCGGATGTGCTTGCGCTTGCGCTGGCCTGCTTGTGAAAAAAAGACGAGGTGTCACCATGGAAAACGGAGCCAATCAGGAAAAGCTCATCGAGTACGCTCAAAAGCTGGCGGAGGTGCAGGACAGGATCCGTCGCATGACGCCGGAAGAGCGGCAGAAGTATGCGGCCAAGGTGTCGGAGATCCAGGCGCGCATCCGTCAGCTGCCGCCGGACATCCGCGCGCTTTACGAGGAAAAACTGGCGGAGCTGGCACAGCCCCAGGCCCCGGAAGCCCCGGCTCCCCGGCCCGCGCCGGCCCCGCGCCCGGCGGCAAAACCGGCGCCCCGCCGTGTGCAGCCCGTGGAAGAACCGGAGGAAGAAGCGGAAGAAGAGGACTTTGAAGAGGAAGACGAGGCGGTGCCTCCCCGCAAGAAAAAACGCCGCGGCTGCCTCGTTGTGGTGCTCGTGCTGGCGGCCGTGCTTTTGGCGGCGCTGTTCTTCGGCTTCTCGTGGGTGATGGACGAGATCGGCGGCGACCGCGGCCAAAATATCGTGCGTACCCAGGTGCTGGTGGAGCAGGGCTCGGGCCCGCTCACCATCGGCCAGCTGCTGGAAAAGGAAGATATTATTCGCTCGGCCCAGGTGTTCCGGCTGTATGTGCGGCAAAAGGGCGCGGCCCCGACGCTGCAGTACGGTTCGTTTGAGCTCGCCTCCGACATGAGCTATGACGAGATCATCGCGGCGCTGCAGCAGATGAACAAGGACCGGGACACGGTGACCGTGACCTTCCCGGAGGGGATCCCGGCGGTGGAATTCGGCACGCGGCTGGAACAGGCGGGCCTGTGCACGGCACAGGAATTCCTGGAGAGCGCCAACGAGGACGACTTCAGCGACCTCAATTTCTGGGCCAAGCGCGACGAAAATCCCAGCCAATTCATGGCGTGCGAGGGCTATCTCTTCCCGGACACCTATGAATTCTTCCAGGAC
>CATXYA010000179.1 GCA_958403605.1 uncultured Oscillospiraceae bacterium | reverse complement strand
GCTATGGGTGATGTAGGAAAGCTGGTGCTCGGAAATGCCGAGCTGCTTTGCCAGGATCGCCCGGTCACTTTGGGCCTGGGCCAACAGGATCATAAAGTCGGTGTTGTCCAAAATGGCCTCGATCTCCCGGCTGGCTAACAGGTCTTTCACATTCTGCGTAAGTGCGCTGGGGACGCAGCCCTTTTTGCGGAGCATCTTCCACACGGCCACAAAGTAGCTGGCGGTGAGGGCGTCCCGGAGCAAAATGTGAAACTCGTCAAAGTAGCACCAGGTCGAAATGCCGTTGTGGAAATTCACGTTGACCGCCGAAGTGACAAAATCGTTGGTGATGTGCATGGCGATCTTCCGCAGGTTTTCCCCCAGCCCTTTGAGGACGATGCACACCACACGGGCGGTCAAGTCCACATTGGTAGGGTGGTTGAACAGGTTGAGGGAGCCGGTGCAGTAGAGCTCCAGGGCGGTTGCCACCCGCCGGGCCTCCGGCTCTGGCTGTTTCAGAAGCTCCTCATACAAGTCCTGGAGCAAGGGCGGCTTGCCGGCCCCGATCCCCAGGGCCATATCCCGGTAGATGAGCCGCACACAGCGGTCGATCACCGTCTTTTCGATAGGCTGTAAACCATCCTTGCCGCCCACCACCAGCTCGCACAGGGACAACAAAAAATCCGCTTTCATGGAAAGCGGGCTCTCGTCCTCGTCTATATCCAGCCGGATGTCCATAGGGTTGATATGGCTGGGAGAACCGGGGGCGATCTCAATGACCTGCCCGCCCAGCCGCCGCACCAGGGGGGCATACTCGCCCATTGGGTCCACAATCAAAATTCTGTCCTGGGGGATGGTGAGGAACACGTTTAGGAGCTCTCTTTTTGCCGCAAAGGATTTTCCCGATCCGGTAGAGCCCAGGTACAGGCCGTTGGCCGATTTCAGCTTTTTGCGGTCAGCCATGATGACATTGTGGGAAAGGGCGTTCATCCCGTAATAGAGGGACGGCCCCGCCATCCGCAGCTCCCGCGTCATAAAGGGAATGAAAATCGCCGTGGAGCTGGTGGTCATGCCCCGCTGGACTTCCACCTCGTTATAGCCCAGGGCCAGGGAGGACACAAAGCCCTGCTCCTGTTGCCAGTCCAGCCGCTTCAAGGCACAGTTGTATTTCTGTGCGATGCCGCCCACAGTGAAAATATCATTTTCCAGCCGCTGGCGGGTGGGGGCGATATTCACCACCGTAAAGGTCAGCAGGAACATCCGCTCGTTGCGGGATTGTAGGTCGGCCAGCAGCTCCGCCGCGTCTTTGGAAAAGGTAATGAGGTCGGGGGGCAGGATGTCGGGATCATACCCGGCCCGCACCGCCTTGCGTTGTTCCTCCACCTTCATTTTTCCAATATCGGACAGCTTGCCTTTTACCGTTTTAATGGCCTTCAACTGATCTACCGTCTGGATGTGCATGGTCACAGTCAGCTCCGCGTCCAGCTCCAGGATTTCCGCCAGGAGCTTGTCGGAGAGCTCCGAAGCCATGATCTGCAAATAGGAAGCCGCCCCCCAATACTGGCCCACCCGGAACAGGCGGGACTGCCGAAAGTCGAAGCTGTCCGGGGCGATATAGTCCTTGGTGCCCAGCCCCGTTTTGGGAATGTCCTGCCAGGAGAAGCGGAACGGCTCCCGGCTGCCGGGATGCATCTGGCTGTGGAGCAGGGCCAGCCGTGACCGCCCGTCCAGGGGCTCCGAGGGCACTCCCAGCCGTTTGAGGTTGCCTGTCACATCGGCCTCCACACGCTCCAGCCGGGGCCGGGCCTCCCCGATCCCATCGGCGGGGAGCCCAAAGGTGATATATTTTGACCGCTCGATCCCGTTGTTTGACCGAGCGATCTGGTTTTTTAACATCCCAGTAAATTCAGCCCGGATGCTGTTGAAGCTATCCTCCGCCTGGGGGATATTCACCCGGTATTTGCTCCGGGAACGGGAGCGGCGGTTGATAAAGGAGAGCTGGAACGGCAAAGAGGTGTCAAAGTAATTGAGGAACGAACTCCAGCCGCCGAAAATCGCTGTCTGATCCTCGGTGCTTGCCACGGAATAGTTGATGTCCTCATATTCCACCGTCTTTGTATAGAGCCCGCCGGGGAGCTGGCACACCCCGTCCGGGTGCATCACCAGATAAGGGATCGTCTGCTGGGCAGACAACGCAGCTTTCCGGTCAGCGGCCTTTCCGGGGCCGCGCTTTTGATTTTTTGCTTTCTGCAATCGCATCCTCCTTTCCCGCAGCGCCCCGATGGGTGAACGGGGCGTAAATGTTTTCTGTTCGGTAGGGCCTCACCCCAGGCCGCAGGAAACGGGCCCGGATGATGTTTCGCACCACCTTTTCCAGCGGGAGCCCGTCTTTCTCATACATAGCCAGCAGAAACGCCGGGAGCGCCACCGCCATCATAAAGAACATGGCCCCGGTGTTGCCGATGGAGCTGCGGGCCAGCAGGTAGGACGGGACGCCCACCGCCGCCGCGACGCCGAAGCACACAAGCTGGCGTTTCGTCAGATTAAAGGCAAGTTTGGTCTTGACCTTTGACAGATCGTTGGGAACATTCACATAGGGAATTTTGCTCACTTCCTTTCCAGCCCGGCTACCTCTGGACACTTTGTCCAGAAGTCCAGGCAGTTTTAACGCAGGGCCTCCGCGATCCCCGCCATGATATACTCCGCGCAGGGCAGGGCGATGGCGTTGCCCAGGGCCTTGTACCGCTGGGACGCGCTGATCTCCCTGCCGTCGGCCCCGTACTTCGTCCACCCCTCCGGCAAGCCCATGAGCCGCTCACATTCCAATTCCGTAGGGAAACGAATACAGCCGCCCGCCGGATCGTCCTCGTACCAAAAAGCAAACGGTGTCACCGTACCGGCTAACAGAGTGGGAAAAGGGTCAGTTGGAAATCCGAAGCTGTTTTGGAACGCTGTTTGTTCCCCCTCCTTGGCGGCTCCCCGCATACGGAACCCTTGAAAGGGTCTGGTGACGGGTACGCGCCCCCCTGTTTCAAGAACAGGGCCTCGATCTCCGCCGGGGGCGGGCAGCCCGCCCGCTGTGCAAGGCGCAGGAAGTGGGAGCATTGGGCGGGGCTTAAACAATATTGCGGGAGCACGCCGCCCTCCAAAGTCTGCCACAAGAAAGACGCGCTGGCGTCGGGCCAGTCGGGGCCTTGCCCAGTGTTGGGCATCCATGAGCCGCCATGCGAGATCGGGGCATCCCCCTCGCACCATTCCGGCGTTTGCCCATCTTCCCGAAGCAGGCATTGAAATTTCGGTGTCTGTGAAAGCGGATAGGACGGCTCTAAAGTCCATCCGGTCATTTGTAGAAAACGCTCCCATGACGTTTTCCCAAACAGAGATAACTGGATATAGATCATTGGTGGCCTTTCTCATTTCTTGAATAATGCGGATGGCGTGAAAAAACAGGCCGGACTTGGCGCCGTCCAGCCCCTCACGCCTGCCGATCTGTGAAAGATTTTGACAAGGGGAGCCAAAGGTCAGCACATGGACGGGCGGGATGGCCCCGCCGTCCAGTTTGGTGATGTCCCCCAGGTGGGCCATATCCGGGAAGTGCCGCCGGGTGATAGAGATAGGGGCAGCCTCGATCTCGCTTGCCCACAGGGGACGGATGCCGCACCGCGACGCCGCCAGGGGGAAAACCCCGATCCCGTCAAACAGGCTCCCCAAAGTGAGCCCGCTCACAAGTCCTCCTTTTGATCTGCCGCCTCTGGACACTTTGTCCAGAAGTCCGGGATCGTGGGCTCCACCTCATTTCCCCACACATCCCAGCCGGGCGGGGACTGTCTTGCGAACAGCTCCACCCTGGGCAAGTCGCCCATAAGGGCCACGATCTTTTCACGGGCCTCCTCCGGCTTTCGGCTGTGCTCCCGGACAGGGGAAATGATAAACTGATGGACATTCGCCGCCTGCCGTTTGGGGTGTCCCCGCGTCGCCAGCAGGCAGACCTCCGCGTTGCCCCGCGTCCAAAAGCCCAGGCCGTAAAACCAGCCGGGGGATTTGCGGTTTTGTTTGAGCCAGACGAAAGCCACGCTTTTATAAGTGAAGCCCCACGCCTGGATCAGCCGCAGGGCCTCCGGGAGCTGCGGGAATGTGGCCCACAAAAAAAGCGCGCTGTCCTTGGCCGCAAGGTCGGCCACAGGCAACGCGCATAGCTCCGATATGCTCATGGTGGGATAATGGTTTTCCGCCGCCCCCTGTACCTTTTTCGCTGTGTAGCGCCAGGGGGGATCGGCATAAATAATAGAATACTGTCCGATAGTCAGACTCCTTTCTCCCCAGCCTCCACCGCCGCCCGCGCTGCACGGATGCGCTCGCTGGCGGCGGCATAGTAGGTCGGGACGGTTTCAAAACAAATAAAGCGGCGGCTTGTGTTGAGGGCGGCCACCGCCGTTGTGCCGGAGCCAGCGCAGATGTCCGCCACCACCTCGCCGGGCCGGGTATAGGTCTTGATGAAATACTCGCACAGCTCCACTGGCTTTTGCGTGGGGTGGATAGTACGCTGGACGGTGGGAAAGGCCAGCACATTTCCGGGAAAGCGCAGGCCGTCCTCCGATCCGCTGCCGGAGCGGAGGAATTTTCCGTAGTTGGTGCTGTCCCCACGGTTGCCCGCGATTTTCTTGTAGGGCTTGCCTTGTTCAAACTGCGGATTATAAAGCGGAAGTTTCTGATAGAACACCAGAATATTCTCCGTCTTTTTCAGCGGGGCCCGCCTCGCGTTGAGGAAACCTGTGCACCGGCTCTTGTACCACACCCATTCATAGCGGAGCATGGGGAGGTTGGACGCCCCCAGCACCTTATCATAGGGGCACTGTGCGAAGAACAACACCGCCCCCTCCGGCTTGACGGCCCATTTCACCGCCTCCCACAGCTCCGGGAGGGGCAGCGGCACATCCCAAAAGTTCCGGGTGGTGCCATAGGGCGGATCAGTCAAGAGCATATCTACCGAATGACGGGGCAGGGAGTGCAGGCCCTCAATGCCGTCTTGCAGGAACAGCCCCTCCGGGGACT
>CATXYA010000178.1 GCA_958403605.1 uncultured Oscillospiraceae bacterium | reverse complement strand
GCGGGCCTCTTTGCCGCCGGGGAAGCCTTGGCCCAGGGCCACCGCGTCACGGTGCTGGAGCACAAGGAAACGCCGGGCCAAAAGCTGCTCATCACCGGCAAGGGCCGCTGCAACCTGACCAACGACTGTGATCCCGACGAATTTTTGAAGCATGTGCGGCGCAACCCGCGCTTTCTTTATTCCGCCCTGGCGGCCTGCCCGCCCGCGGCGGTGATGGCGCTTTTTCAAAACGAATTGGGCGTGCCGCTGAAGACGGAGCGCGGCCGCCGGGTGTTCCCGCAGAGCGACCGGGCCGCCGATATCCTGGCGGCGCTGCTGCGCCGTGCCGAAGGGGCGCGGATGGTCTATGGGGCGGACGTCCAAAGCCTGCTGCTGGCCCGGGGACGCTGCGTGGGCATCCAGTGCCGGGACGGCCGCCGGTTCGGCGCCGGGGCCGTGCTGGTGGCCACGGGCGGCGTCTCCTATCCCACCACCGGCTCCACGGGGGACGGCTACCGGCTGGCAAAGCAGGCGGGGCATACCATCGTGCCGCCGGAGCCCAGCCTCGTCAGCCTGGTGGAAAAAGGGGACGTGTGCCGGCGCATGATGGGCCTTTCGCTGCGCAACGTGGCCCTGACGCTGTGGGAGGGCAAAAAGGCCCTGTTCACCGAGCAGGGCGAGCTGCTGTTCACCCATTTCGGCCTTTCGGGGCCGCTGGTGCTTTCAGCCAGCGCCCATATCCGGGACATGGAAAAGTACCGCTACCGCGTCACCATCGACTGCAAACCGGCCCTGCTGCCGGAGCAGCTGGAAGCGCGCATCCAGCGCGATTTTGCGCTGCTGGCCAACAAAGAGGCCGCCCACAGCCTGGAAAAGCTGCTGCCCGCCTCCATGCAGCCGGTGGCGCTGGCGCTGTGGGGCGTGGACGCCCATAAAAAAGTGAACCAGATCACCCGCGCCGAGCGCCGGGCCCTGGTGGAGCTGCTGAAAGCGTTCCCGGTGGAGCTCAAGGAAAAAGGCGACCTGGCCCACGCGGTGGTGACCTCCGGCGGTGTCAGTGTCCGGGAAGTGGACCCGCGCACCATGCAGAGCAAGCGGTGCCCGGGGCTGTATTTTGCCGGCGAGGTGCTGGACGTGGACGGCTACACCGGGGGCTACAACCTGGGCATCGCCTTCGCCACCGCCTGCGCCGCGGCGCGGCATTTTGAGACAGATCAAAAAGGAGACGTGCAATCATGATTTCCATTGCCATCGACGGCCCCTCCGGCGCGGGAAAATCCACGCTGGCGAAACGGTTGGCCGCGCATTACGGCTATCTTTATCTCGACACCGGGGCGCTGTACCGCGCCATCGGCCTGTACGCGCTGCGCCGGGGCGTGGACCCCACGGACGGCCCCGCCGTCGAGGGGCTGCTGCCCGCCATCGGGCTGCGGCTGGCCCACGAGGACGGCGCGCAGCACGTCTATTTGAACGGGGAGGACGTCTCCGCCGCCATCCGCGCCGAAAAGGTGGGCATGGCGGCCTCGGGCGTGTCGGCCCATCCGGCGGTGCGGGCCTTTTTGCTGGACACCCAGCGGGACATTGCCAAAACGACGGACGTTTTGATGGATGGCCGGGACATCGGCACCGTGGTGCTGCCGGAGGCCACGGTGAAGCTCTTCCTCACGGCCAGCCCCGAGGTGCGCGCCCGCCGCCGCTATGACGAGCTGGTGGCAAAAGGGGAGCAGCCGGATTACAAGAGCGTTTTGACAGACGTCAAGCAGCGCGACTACAACGATACGCACCGGGAGACCGCGCCCCTGCGCCAGGCGGCGGACGCGGTGCTGGTGGACACCAGCGCGCTGGATTTTGAGCAGGCCTTGGCGGAGCTGCAGCGCGTCATCGACGAAAAAAGGGGTTGAGCGGATGGCGTATTGGGTTATTTTGCCCTTGGCGTGGCTGGTGTGGCATCTGGCCTTCCGCATCAAGGTCATCGGACGGGAAAACCTCATCAAGGACCGCGGCTTTGTGCTGGCGCCCAACCATATCTCCGCCATCGACCCGGTGTTTGTGGCCGTCGCCCGCTTTTGGGGCCGCCGCATGGTGGTGATGGGCAAGGAGGAATTGTTTGAGATCAACCCCTTCATCACCTGGTTCATGCGGGCGGTCAATGTAGTGCCGGTGCGCCGGGGCAAGGGCGACACCGCCGTGGTGGACAAAGCCATCCAGGACGTAAAAAACGGCCAGGGCCTGCTGATCTTTCCCGAGGGCACGCGCTCCAAGGACGGGCAGCTGGGCCGGCTGAAAAGCGGCGCCTTCGTGGTGGCCAGCGCCGCCCATGTGGACATGATCCCGTGCCGCATCATCTACAAGGGCGGCAAGATGAAGCCGTTCTGCCGCTGCACAGTGGTGTTCGGCAAGCCCATTCCCGCCGAGCAGTTGGACCTGGGGCCCACGCGCAGCGCCGCGCGCCTGCGCCAGTGCAAGGAGCTGCTGCGTGTGGAGCTGGAAAAACTGCTGGAGGAGAACAAACAATACTTATGAAACTCATCAAAGCGAAGACGGCGGGCTTTTGCTTCGGCGTGGACCGCGCCGTCAAAATGACCTATGAGCTGTTGGACCGCGGCGTGAAGGTGGCCACGCTGGGGCCGCTGATCCACAACCCTCAGTGCGTGGCCGACCTGGAGGCGCGGGGCGCCGTCACCGTGGACGCGCCCGCCGCCGTGCCCGCGGGGTACGAGGTGGTGGTGCGCAGCCACGGTGTGCCGCGCGCGGTGTATGAGGAATTGGCGCGGACGGCCATCCCCTATCACGACGCCACCTGCCCCTTTGTGGCCAAGATCCACAAGCTGGCCGCGCGGGCGGGCGCCGAGGGAAAAACGCTGTTTGTGGCCGGGGACGCGGCCCATCCCGAGGTGCAGGGAATCGTGGGCCACGCCGCGGGACCGGTGTTCGTTTTCGCCGATTTGGAGGAGCTGAAAGTCTGTCTGAAACCAGAAAATGTAAAAAATGGGATTTTGATGGTGGCCCAGACAACTTTCGAGGTGAAAAAATGGCGGGAATGCACCGAGTTTACAAAAAAAGTCTATACAAATCCCGAAATTTTTGATACAATATGTAATGCAACATGGGCGAGGCAGCATGAGGCGGAGTGTTTGGCTAAGGAATGCGACCTGATGGTCGTCATCGGAGGCCGCCATTCCTCCAACACCCAAAAGCTGGCTGCGGTCGCCGGGCGGCACATCCGCACCGTTTCTGTGGAGACGGCGGCGGAGCTCGATCCTGCTTGGTTCCGAGGCGTGCGCACGGTGGGCGTGACGGCGGGGGCATCCACGCCTTCGTCTATAATCGAGGAGGTACTGAGCAGTATGAGCGAGGAAATTCGTGAAGAGGAACTGAGCTTTGAGGAAATGATCGACGCTTCCATGAAGCCGGTGTACAGCGGGAAAGTCGTGAAGGGCATCGTCACGGCGGTGAACCCCAACGAGATCCAGGTGGACATCGGTACGAAGCAGACCGGTTTCGTCAAGCTTGAGGAACTCACCAATGACCCGTCCGCCAAAGTGGAGGATCTGGTCAAGAAAGGTGACGAGCTCGACCTCATCGTGACGAAGGTGAACGATCAGGAAGGCATCGTTTACCTGTCCAAAAAGCGGTTTGATGAAAACAAGGGCAAAGAG
The DNA here is from genome assembly GCA_958403605.1 of uncultured Oscillospiraceae bacterium. Classification (GTDB taxonomy): domain Bacteria; phylum Bacillota; class Clostridia; order Oscillospirales; family Ruminococcaceae; genus Ruthenibacterium. The sequence goes on along the minus strand of CATXYA010000178.1, from coordinate 1,412 downwards.
GAAGTGGCGGCTGCCGCCGAGAGCGGCGCCATCCTCAGCGGCCATGTGACCGAGGCCAACTCCGGCGGTGTCGTCGTGCTGGTCAACAATGTGCGCGTGTTCGTGCCGCGCTCCCGCGCGACGCTGCGCCACGGCGAGGATTACACCGCCCTGGTGCACCAGGACGTGCAGCTGAAGATCATCCAGTGCGAGGGCCGTCACATCGTCGGCTCCATCCGCGACGTGCTGGCCGAAGAGGCCGACAAAAAGCGCGAGGAGTTCTGGCAGGATGTGGAGATCGGCAAGCACTATGACGGCGTCGTCAAGAGCCTGACCAATTACGGCGCGTTCGTCGATATCGGCGGCGTGGACGGCCTGGTGCATATCAGCGAGCTGTCCTGGGACCGTATCAAGCATCCGTCCGAGGTCGTCAAAGTGGGCGACGCCATCGACGTGTATGTGAAGGATCTGGATACGGAGAACAAGAAGGTCTCCCTGGGCTACAAGAAGACCGAGGATAACCCCTGGGAGAAATTCAAGGCCGAGTATCCCATCGGCTCCACCTTCACCGCTCCGGTGGTGTCCCTGACGAAGTTCGGCGCGTTCGTGCGCATCCTGCCGGGCATCGACGGCCTGGTGCACATCAGCGAGATCTCCCGCGACCGCGTGGAGAAAGTCGGCGATGTGCTCAGCGTGGGCCAGGAAGTGGAAGTGAAGCTGATCGACGTCGATTACGACAAAAAGCGCATCAGCCTGTCCATGAAGGTCCTGCTGGACGACGAGTCCGCGGACGATTACGAGGAATAAGCAAAAGCAAAAGCCGCTCTGAAGAGCGGCTTTTTTCATTTTACGGAGTCCTGCGAGGCGTCATTCCCCGCGCGCCCGCGCTGCGAAAGAAGGTGGAACTTGTAAAAAAAACAGCGTTTCGGTAAAACTGGTTTACAAAAGAGGTGGGGAGGATATAATAAAAACAGTCTGTTTTTTGGCGCCCCGGCGCCGCTTTTGAGATGGGAGAGGGAAGACCGATGAAACGTTGGACGGCGCTTTGTCTGGCACTTTGTTTGGCATTGGCGCTGCCTGCCTGCGGTTCGGCGCAGGGGGGCGGCAAAGAGGCGGCCAGCGCGGTCTCCGAGGCGTTCGCGCCGGAGTCCTTCCGCGGGGTGGTGCTGGACGCCACGGCGGAAACGCTGATCGTGCGGACGGTGTCGGGCCTGGAATATGTGCTGGACATCCGCCGGGCGGAGCTGGCGGCGGAGCCGATGGTGGGCATGACGGTGGTCGTGGAGTATGAGGGGGACCTGAGCGGGACGGGCCGCAACGCGAAGTTGGTGCGCGTTTCCCAAGGCGAGGCCTCAGGGGCCGAGCCGGAGCACACCGGCAGGACCGTGGGCTGGGTTTTCACCGGGCAGGAGGGCGAGCTGAGGATGATCGTC
>CATXYA010000177.1 GCA_958403605.1 uncultured Oscillospiraceae bacterium | reverse complement strand
GAAAATGACGTTCTTCCCACAGGATGCCCCGTTAAAAAGAACGCTTTTTTAAGAAACACCCCCTGCAGCAGCGTGATAAAACAGACGTGGTCAGGCGGCGTGAGCAGCTGCGCGGCGGCGTTTGCGCCGCCGCAGCCACCAGCCCAGCAGTACCAGCGCCGCGGCGGCCAGCGCACCCAGCAGCGGCAGAAGAAAGAAGGGCGCAGCGTCCTTGGCAGTCACGCAGAAGGTACCCGCGGCGTCCGCCTCAAACACCCAATAGCTGCCGTCCCGCACGGCCCCGGCGTTGTGCCAGGCGCCGTCCTGCCAAAGATAGATCTCGCAGGCCGCGGCATCTTCCGGCGCCAGATAGCGCAGCTTATGGCGCCCGGCGCTGGTTTGGGGCAGCGCATAATCCCAGCACTGGCCGGACAGTGCCCCGGCGGGCAGAGAGATGCCTTCCTGGGGGGCCATCGTCAAGTGGTCCTCGGGCCCAAAGCTGCCCTCCGCCAACAGCAGGGGCTTGTCGTTGCGGGCCATGCTGCTGTCCAGAGTGGAGCGGTAAGGCGTGTAAACGGCGTGGACCGTGCGGTCGAAGGTGAGGCCGCTGCGCGAGAAATCCTCCCACTGGGCACAGACGCCGTCCTGCTGCGGCACGGCGGGGATCTGCGCCGCTTCCACACTGCCGCCGTAGGGCACCGCGAGTGTTTTGACCATCTGGTCCCCGGCCACAAAGGTGACGTGCAGCGTGCGGAAAAATTCTGGCAGGTCCGCCAGCGCCAGAAACGTTTCATAGGGCAGGGGTTCGGCCTGGCCGCTGTAGCTGACGCCGTCGATGCCCGGCACGCCGTCTGCCACAAAGTAGTTCCCGGCGAAAGCGCCTTCGGCGGCGGCTTTTCCGGCGATGGAGCCGCTATAGGTCTTACCGCCCGTGATGCGCACCATGGCGCGGCAGCCGGAGAGCTGCGACGCGCTGCCCGCGATGCCGCCCACCTGGCTTTTGCCGGAGAGCTCACATTTGGCGCTGCTTTCCCGAATGACGGCCCTGGCGCTGCCCGTGATGCCGCCCACGCCGGTGCCGTCCTCGCTGGCGACGGGGGCCTCGTTGGTGCAGCTGATGATGCTGCCCAGGTCCGCGCTGCCCGCGATGCCGCCCGCGTTGTCTTTTTTGGCGGTAACGGTGCCCTCGTTGGCGCAGTCCCGGGCCACCACGCGGCTTTTGTAGACAAAAGTGACGGAATCGGCGCCGGAGGTCTTGCGGTCGTCCTCCGGGTCCAGCGCGTTTTCATAAGCCATGGCCCCGGTGATGCCGCCCACGTTGCGGTCCCCAGTGACAGGGCCGCGGTTGCGGCAGCCGGCCACCTTGCCCGCGGTGTCGGCCTCCGTGTCCTCGTCGGAGACATCTTCCAGCACATCCCCGGCGGGCTGTGCCGATGTCAGGCTGTCTGCGATCACCTGGATCTGGTCGGAGATGGCGCGCACGTCCTGCTGCAAGGTGCTGCTGCCCTGGTTTGCCAAGGCGTGGATGGCGGAAAGGCTGGAGGAGATGCCGGCAAAACAGCCGCTGAGGGCGGTCTTTCCGGCCGTCAGCTGGGCGCTGACCTGTTCAGCGCCGTTTTGGAGGGCATGGGTGATCTGGTCCTTGGGGTCCGGCAGGATATCCCCGGAAGACGGCAGATCGGTGGGCCAATTGTCCGGCAGACCGCCGGGCAGGCTGCCGGGCCACTCCCACGCGGGGTCCGGTGTGTCCTGTGTACCTAAGAAGACGAACTGCGGCGATCCAGTGAAAAAGGAAGAGGCCTGGTCGGCGGCAGGCGCTTCCGGCGGCGCGGCTTCCGGCTGAGGCGCAGGCGCTTCCGGTTGTGGTACGGGCGCCTGTGGGGCGGCGGGCGCAGGTTCCTCCGGCGGCGCGGATGTGTCCGGGACGTCTGGCGTTTCGGGTACTTCCGGCTGGGGAGCAGGGGGGTCACTGTCGGGCGTCTCCGGCGTTGAGGGCGTCTCCGAAGGCGCCTCCCCGCCGGAGGGCTCAGAGGGCTGGGGGAAGGGGTCCGGCAGCACCGGGTCAGCGGGGAGCGTGGCGGGCAGAAGATCGGGCAGCTGCCCCACGTTGTCCGCCGCCTGGCCCATCAGCGTCTCCACGGCGCCCAGCGCGCCGGAGATATTTCCCTGGAGATTGGAAAATTGGGTGCCCAGGGCCGAGGACGTGCCGCCCGCGTGGGTGATGGCCGTGTCCACCAGGCCGTTGAGCGTCGTCAGCTCTCCCTGCAGCGTCTGCAGCAGGCTTTGGGTGTATTCCAGCTCGCTGCTGGGCTCCATCTGGCCCACGATGCCGCCAACCTCCTTGCGGCCAAACACCGCGCCGGTGTTGACGCAGCCGGTCAGATAGCCCGTCTGGCTGCCCGCGATGCCCCCGATGTTGTAGCCGATGTGCTGGTAGCCCACGGTGCCGCGGTTTTCACAGTTTTGCAGCACCCCGGCGTTTTTGCCCGCGATGCCGCCGATGTCGGTGATGGTGGAGGCGCTCTCCGTGGAAAAAAAGTCCGCCACCGTCAGGCTGCCGAGATCGATCTCATTTTGTTCGGAGGTGGTGTTCACGCTGGCGGCATTGGTGCAGCTTTGCAGAACACCGCGGTTGGTGCCCACCACGCCGCCGGTGAAATGCTGGCCGTACACGACGCCCCGCGCGGTGCATTCCTGGATGACGCCCGTGCTCTCGTTCAGCCCGGCCAGGCCGCCCACGTCGGAGCCGCCGAAGACGGTGCCGTCGGCGGCACAGCGCAGGATGGTGCCGCGGTTGGTACCGGCCAGCAGGCCCAGCCGGCTTTCCTCCTTGCCGGGGGCGACGGTGCCTTGCACCGTCAGGTCCTGCACGACGGCGTTTTTGCCCAGATAGCGGAACAGCCCGCGGGAGGCGCTGCCCGCGCGGATGGAAAGGCCGCGGATGGTATGGCCCTGGCCGTCGAAGGTGCCGTCGAAGAAGGGGATGCCGCTGAACGGCACGCCGGAAAGATCGAGGTCACCGTCCAGCACCACCGTGCGCCCGGCGGACCAGGTGTCCAGGGCGCAGTCTTCCGCCAGCCGCAGCACGTCGCCCGCCGTGGCCAGATGGACGGCGGCGGGTTCGGGCGATGCAGGCTCCTCGGCCCAGGCGGAAAGTGGCGTCAGGCACAGCGCTGCACACAAAGCCACGGCGCACAGGCGGCGCAGGGCGGGATGAAACTTAAACAGTCGCATCGCTGGGACCTCCTTTTCCGGGAATATCGGGTTCCGGCTCTGCCGGGACAGGCAGCTCCGGCAAAGCCACAGGGTCGCTCTCCAGACCGCCGGAAAGAATGGTGGCGGTGATCTCGCCGCTCAAGGTGCCGTTGACCTGGGCGTCGATGACGCCGTGCACATAGCCGCGCACATGGCCGCGGATGCGCACCGTCCCGGCGGCGGAGCGGCTGGGCAGGGCGAAGCGGTTGAGCTGGAAGCTGGTCTTCTCCACAATGGTGTCCCCCAGCAGCAGGATCTGCGGAAGCACGCCCAGCACCAGCACGATGGAGATCACCGTGCCCCGGCCCAGGCAGCTGCCGATGGCAGAGATGACGGGGTTCGTGGTCATGAAGCCGATGAGGGTGCCCGCCGACGCCAGGATCGAGCCAGAGGTGAAGATGGTGGGGAAGGAGGCGTTCAGCGTCTCGATCATGGCCTCCTTGGGCGAAAGGCGCTGCTTCAGCTCGGAATAATGGCTGGAGATGACGATGGCGTAATCGATGTTGGCGCCCATCTGGATGGCGTTGACGATGAGGTAGCTCAGGAAGTACAGCGGCTCCTTTTGCAGATAGGGGAAGGAAAAGTTGATCCAGATACTGCCCTGGATGACCAGGATCAGCAGCACCGGCAGGCCCGCCGATTTGAAGGTGAACAGCAGGATGAGGATGACGAACAGCGCGGACAGCACGCTGATGATGATATTGTCGCGCACGAAGGAGGTGGAAAAATCGTAGTTGCTGGTGGAATTGCACACCACCAGCAAGTCGTCCGCGGGATAATATTGTTCGGCCTCCCGGTGAATGGTGTCCAGGAAATCGAAGGTCTCCCGGCTCTCCTCGGGCAGGTCGAGGTAGAGGATCATGCGGCTGTAATCGTCGCTTTGCAGCTGCAGCTTGGCTTTTTCCAGCTGACCGAACAGATCGTCCAGCGTCTCCTGCGTGTCGCCCGAGAGCTGCAGGTTGTTGGTCTCCATCTCATCCTTTAAAAACAGGAACATATCGAACAGCGGCACGCGGTAATATTCGAGGCCCTTCACCAATTCGCCGTACTGGCTGTCCTGCACGGCGTAGGCCGAGTACAGCAGCTGGGCCACCTCATAATCCAGCCCGGCCAGCTCGCTGAATTCGCGCGGGGTCAGCGCGTCCGTCAGCACGTAGCCGTCCATGGCCTCCACGGTGGCGAGGCCGGTGGTGCTCTTCACTGCGTCATATATCTGCAGCTTGTTCAGCAGCGCCTCTTCGGCGGCGTAATTGCCGGCGGGCACGATGACGGCCACCATGTTTTGCAGGCCGAAGGTCTCCTTGATCTTCTGATGGGTGATCTGACTCTCGCTCTGCTTGGGCGTCGTCAGGTCGGTATAGCTGTAACAGTAGGGGCACAGGTTGGCCAGCACCGCCGCGATGAGGATGGCTGCCGCGAAGATGGGCGGAACGACAAAGCGCGTTTTCACATCGAAGCGGCCCAAAGCGGTGATGGGCGGGATCAGCTTTTTGTGGCGCGTGCGGTCGATCAGCGGGCTGAACAGCATCAGCAGGCCCGGCATCAGCGTAAACACCGACAGCAGGCTGAAGATGATGGCCTTGATGAGCACCGTCGCCATGTCAAGGCCGATGCCGAACTCCATGAAGCCGAGGGCCGCCAGGCCGGAAATGGTGGTGAGAGAGCTGGAGGAGATCTCCGGGATGGCCTTGCTGAGCGCCGCGATACACGCCTCCCGCGCGAACAGGGCCTCGTGCTCGTCGCTGAAGCGGTGGCACAAAATGATGGCGTAGTCGATGGCCAGCGCCAGCTGCAGCACCACGGTGACGGAGTTGGAGATGA
>CATXYA010000176.1 GCA_958403605.1 uncultured Oscillospiraceae bacterium | reverse complement strand
TGGTGGTGACGCGCACGTTGTTTTCCAGAATATGCATCCGCACCGCCCCGGGCAGCTGGATATACAGCTCCCGCAGATCGGGGTTTTGCCGGTAGTATTCATCCAAGGTCATGACGTGTGGCGCCCCCCTTCCCGGCGGGCCAGCTCCAGCGCCAGCTTCGTCAGCTCGTCCAGATCCTCCGGTTCCTCTTCCGCCATGCGCACGGCGTTTTGCAGCTGCGGCGGCAGCGCCTTATAGAACACCAGCATTTCCGGCGAATAATCGTCAAAATCCTGCATCTTTCTCACCTCGTGGGATTAGGATTTCCCCGCCTGCCGCGGAATATGCAAAAAAGGCCCTGGGCCGCGGCAAGCCGCTTCCCAAGGCCTTTTGACGATAATTACTGTGCGGTGCGCGCGTCCATGGGCACATAGTCCCGGCGCGGGGCCACCGCCTTGTAGGACGGGCGGATGATCTTACCGCCGTTGATAAGCTCTTCGATGCGGTGGGCGCTCCAGCCCGCGATGCGGCTGATGGCGAAGATGGGCGTGTACAGCTCCAGCGGCAGATCCAGCATGCTGTAGACAAAGCCGCTGTAAAAATCGATGTTGGCGGCGACGCCCTTGTAGATCTTGCGCTCGTCGGCGATCACCTTCGGCGCCAGCCGCTCCACGGCGGCGTACAGCTTGTACTCGGGGCCGCGGCCCTTGGCCATGGCCAGCTTTTCCACGAAATGCTTGAAGATGTCGGCGCGCGGGTCGCTGAGGGAGTATACCGCGTGGCCCATGCCGTAGATAAGGCCCGCCTTGTCGAACGCGTCCTTGTGCAGCAGGCGGCGCAGATATTGCTCCACCGCCGCCTCGTCCTCCCAATCGGGCAGACTCTCCTTCATGTCCTCGAACATGCGCACCACCTTGATGTTGGCGCCGCCGTGCTTGGGGCCCTTCAGGCTGCCCAGCGCCGCGGCGATGGTGGAATAAGTATCCGTGCCCGAGGACGTGACCACATGCGTGGTGAAAGTGGAGTTGTTGCCGCCGCCGTGCTCGGCGTGCAGCACCAGCGCCAGATCCAGGATGCGGGCTTCCAGCTCGGTGTACTTGCTGTCCGGACGCAGGATGTGCAGGATGTTCTCCGCCGTGGAGAGGTTGGGGTCCGGGTTGTGGATGTAAAGGCTGTTGCCCAGCACGTAATGGCTGTAGGCCTGATAGCCGTACACCGACAGCATGGGGAACAGGGCGATCAGCTGCAGGCTCTGGCGCAGCACATTGGGGATGCTGTTGTCGTTGGCGTGGGAATCATAGCCGTACAGCGTCAGCACGCTGCGGGCCAGCATGTTCATCATATCCTCGCTGGGCGCCTTCATGATGACGTCGCGCACGAAGTTGGTGGGCAGGCTGCGGTAGAATGCCAGCTGCTTGTTGAACTCCCCCAGCTCCTCCGGTGTGGGCAGATCGCCGAACAGCAGCAGATAGATGGTCTCTTCGAACCCGAAGCGGCCCTCTGCCATAAAGCCCTGCACCAGGTCCTTCACGTTCACCCCGCGGTAGTAAAGCCGTCCCTCGCAGGGCGTCTTGACCCCGTCCACCGTCTCAAAGGCGACGATGTCGCTGATCTCCGTCAGGCCGGTGAGCACGCCGTTGCCGTTCAGGTCGCGCAGGCCGCGGTTGACGTTGTACTGGGTGTACAGCTCCGGTTGGAGGGCATCGTTGGACATGCATTTCTCGCTGAGTGCGCAGATCGCCGGTGTCACCTCGGAATAATCGATGGTTTTGTCGATTGGCATCATGATCCCTGCCTTTCTTTTCCTATAATAAATGTAATAATATTCATTATACCATAATTTCGCTCGAAAATGTTAATTTTTTGTAATCTTCGTGAAAATTTACAAAAAAAGGCAGTGTTTGCCCACGCTGTTTGGAAAAGGGCGCTCGAAAAAAGCTGCGCATCTGCGTCTTTTTTTGAAAAGCGTCTTCAAAAAAGCCGGCGGCCCGCCGCAAAAGCGCGCAGGCCGCCGGATGTCTTTACCGCTGATTGAAGCGGGCCAAAAATTCCCGGGTCTTTTCTTCACGGGGATGTTCAAACAGCGCTTCCGGCGTCCCCTCTTCGCAGATGACGCCGTCAGCCATGTACACCACATGGGAGGACACGTCGCGGGCAAACGCCATCTCGTGGGTCGCCACGATCATGGTCAGGCCTTCTTTTGCCAGCTGGCGCATGACGGCCAGCACCTCACCCACCATCTGCGGGTCCAGGGCGCTGGTGGGCTCGTCAAACAGCAGCACCTCCGGCTCCATCGCCAGGGCGCGGGCAATGGCCACGCGCTGCTTCTGCCCGCCGGAGAGCTGGCGTGGCTTTGCCTTGATGTACTGGTCCATGCCCACCTTGCGCAGAAAGCCCATCGCCGTTTCCCGCACCTGCTCCGGGTCCTTTTTCAGCACCTTGATGGGCCCGGTCATACAGTTTTCCAGCACGGTCATGTTGTTGAACAGGTTGAAGCTTTGAAATACCATGCCCACCTTGGCGCGGTATTTGCAGGCGTCGGTGCCCTTGCCGATGATGGGCTGCCCGTGAAACAGGATCTCGCCTGTGGTGGGCCGCTCCAACAGGTTGATGCAGCGCAGTAGCGTGGATTTGCCCGAGCCGGACGCGCCGATGATACAGGTCACGTCGCCCTCATGTACTTGGAAATCCACATCCTTCAGCACCTCATGGGTGCCGAAGGTCTTGCCCAGGTGGTTGACCTCGATGATCTTTTCGCCCATCTCACAGTCCCTCCCTGTCGTTGGAATCGCCGCTGTGATGCGTAAAGCGCTCCGCCGGGCGGCCGCCCTTCAGCACCGCGTCCGCGCGCTTTTTCGCACGGTAATCGCTGTTGGGCTCCTTGGGGTTCTTCTGGTAGCGGTGCATCCCCTCGCCGGGCACCAGCGGGTCGGCCACGGCCAGGTCAAAGTTCGCGGGGCCGTCCATCTTCTTCTCCAGCCAGCGCAGGATGCGCGAGCAGGTGAAGGTGAGGATGAAGTACATCACCATGGTGATGGTGAAGGTTTGGAAATAAGTATAGTACGCGCCGGAGATGCTTTTGGAGGTGTAGAACAGCTCCATGGTGCCGATCACGGACAGCACACAGGTGTCTTTGATGTTGATGATGAGGTTGTTGCCGATCTGCGGCATGATGTTGCGCAGGGCCTGCGGCAGAATGACCGCCATCATCGTCTGCACATGGTTCATGCCGATGGCCATGGCGCCCTCCGTCTGGCCGGGGTCGATGGACAAAATGCCGCCGCGCACCGTCTCCGCCATATAGGCGCCCGTGTTGATGGACACGATGAAGATGGCGGCGGTCCACATGCCCCAGTGGATGTTGAACAGCATGGCCGCGCCGTAGTAGATAAACATCGCCTGCACCATCATGGGCGTGCCGCGGAACACCTCCACATACACGTTCAAAATGAACTTGCACACCTGCACCAGCCAGTAGCGGGCGGGATTGGCCTCTTTATCGGCGGGGATCGTCTGCACGATGCCCGCGGCAAAGCCGATCACACAGCCGATGGCCGTGCTGGCAACGGCGATCACCATCGTGGTGCCCGCGCCCTTCAGCAGCGAAGGCCCGTAATTCTGCAGGATATAACCGATCCAGCCCCAAAAGTCGTTTGCGTCTGGTAACGCCATATTCTCTCTCCCTTTTCTCTCCGGTCACGCGCCGGCGGTGCTCAGCCGTTCAGCGGCTGCACACTGATGGCATCGTCCATCATCTGGGTGTAATCATCCGGCGTCATGGTGGCCAGCACGCCGTTGATCTGTTCCATCAGTTCGGTGTTGCCCTTTTTCAGACTGATGCCGATGTTGACCTCTTCCTGGGACACTTCATAGTCGTTGTCCGTGTCTGTGAAATCCAGCAACTTCAGGTCGGGATAGGCCACGCAGGCCGCCATGGCGGTGGGCATATCCGTGCACACCAGGTCGCACGCGCCGGATTCCAGCGCCACCAGCATGGCGGGGGCGGAGTCCTGTGCCGCCAGGATGTTGGCGTCCTCGATCTGCGGCAGGCAGCTGTCATACCAGATGGTGTTCAGCTGGCTGGTGCACTTGGCGCCCTTCAGGTCGGCGATGCCCTTGGCGTCAGCATAAGGGCCGTCGGCCTTCACCAGCGTCACCACGTCGGCGTAATAGTACGGCTCGGTGAAATCCACCATCTGCAGCCGCTCGGTGGTGATGGACTGACCGGCGATAACGCAGTCCACAGTGCCGGACTGCACCGCGGGCACCAGGCTGTCCCAGTCCAAACGGACGATCTCCAGCTCCATGCCCAGGGCGTCGGCGATCTTTTTCGCCATCATGACGTCATAGCCGTAGGCGTAATCGGTGCTGTCCTTGATGGCGACGGCGCCGTTGGCGTCGCTGTTCTGCGTCCAGTTATACGGGGCGTAGGCACACTCCATCGCGACGGAGAGCACGTTGCCGCCCCCATTGCCGCCGGCGGATACGGACGCCGCCGTGGAGGCGGGCACGGAACCGGCGGGCTGGCTGGAGGGCGCGGCGGAACCGCCGCAGGCGGCCAGGGACAGGGTCAGCGCCAACGCGCCGGCCAGGGTTGCAAGTACAGATCTTCTCATCTTCAATTTCTCCCTCTTTCCCCACAAGCTGGGGCTAAAATAAAAAAACCATGAAGCGTCCTGCAAATACGCTTCATGGCATCAAAAACGAGGATGGCACCGCGGCCTGTCTGCCCTGTCTCTGACCAATGGATAGCGCTTCACGAAGACGTGACAGTCCGGTACCTCTTGTTGCACCGACCCAACCGCACCCCCGATAAGCCGGGATACGATTTCGGCGGCGGCCCCTTTCCCGCGCGCGGCGTCTTATCCGCCCCGTGCGCGCGCTACTCTTGGCCTTCCGCGCCTCTACCATTGCCCGGGACCCTTGCGGACCCCTGGACTGCTTTATGATTTTTTATCACTATAGCACCCTGGGCTTTGCCTGTCAACGATTTTTTCAACTTTTTTCAAAATTTGCAGCTCCTATGGAAAAAGGAAGGGTCACGCTCAACCGTGACCCTTCCTTTTTTCCTCCAGCAGC
>CATXYA010000175.1 GCA_958403605.1 uncultured Oscillospiraceae bacterium | reverse complement strand
AGATCCCGATAGAGGAGGAGACAGCATGAAAAAATTTGAAAATCTCAAAGATAAAGCGTTTCCCTATCTGATGTGCCTGCCGGCTTTACTTCTGTTTTTTGTCTTTATCCTGTGCCCATTTTTCACTGGGCTTTACACCAGCTTTCAAAAATGGGACGGGTATGGCGAAATGTCCTGGGTCGGGCTGCAGAATTACGGCTTTGTCCTCACAGATGACGTCTTTTGGCAGGCGATGCAGAACACGCTGGTGTACGCCATCCTGGTGACGGTGGCAAAAAACGTCATTGCCCTGGGTCTTGCCATGCTGCTGATGCGCAAGATCCCGCTGCGCACCATTTTCCGCACGGGCATTTATATGCCCGTCACCATGTCTTACGTCGTCATCGGCATCCTGTGGGTATGGATCTATAACCCGACGTTCGGCCTGTTGAACCAGATGCTCTCGGGCCTGGGCCTTGATTCCTGGATCGTCGGCTGGCTCAGCGATCCCAATTATGCTCTGTTCAGCGTGGTGTGGGTGGATATCTGGAAGTGGATGGGCTATCACACCGTCCTTTATCTGGCCGGCCTGCAGGGCATCTCCAAAGACCTTTACGAGGCGGCCTCGATGGATGGTGCCAACGGCTGGCAAAAGCTGTGGTCCATCACGATCCCCCAGCTGAACAGCACCATCGTCGTCAACGTGCTGATGTCCATCACCGGTGCTTTCGTCTCCAACTATGATATCGTCAGCATCATGACGGGCGGCGGCCCGTTCCACAAGACCGAAGTATCGCTCACCTATATCATGACAACGGCTTTCAAATACTCCAACATGGGCAAAGCCAGCGCCATGAGCATGATCCTCTTCCTCATCGTCCTGGTGTTCGGCTTTTTGCAGCTGCGCACGATGACGAAAGAAGAGAATTACGATTAAGGGGGTGCGGAGATGAAACTGAAAAAACGGATGGGAGACCTCCTGTCGATGGCCGTGCTGCTGCTGTTCTTCGTCATCTGCGTTTATCCGCTGATTTGGATGGTGGCGGGCTCCTTTAAAGACAACAGCGAATTTTACACCAACATCTGGGGCTTCACCGCCACGCCGAATTTCGGCAACTACGTCAACGCCTGGCGGCAGGGCAAGCTGGGAGAAAAATTTCTCAACAGCATCATCGTCACCGTCTGCGCCATCGCGATCATGATCCCCGTCAACTCCTGTGCGGCGTATGCCATCGGCCGCCTGCGCTTCAAGGGCCGCGTCGCCATTTATTCCTTCCTGCTGCTGGGCATTATGATCCCGGGCGGCGTCCTGGGCATTCCCACCTTCCAGGTGGTGCTGGGCCTGGGGCTCAACAACCCCCGTCTGGGCCTCATCTTCGTCTACGCCGCCGGGTCCATCGCCATGGGCGTGTTCATCATGCGCTCCTTCTTTATCTCGTTGCCCAAAGGGCTGGAGGAAGCCGCCATGATCGACGGCTGCACCCGTTTCCAAAGCTTCCTGCGCATCATCCTGCCCTTGGCAAAGCCCGGCGTTGCCACGCAGATCATCTTCTCGGGCCTGGGCTTTTGGAACGAATACTATTTTGCCAATATGCTGCTCACCAATGAGGAACTACGCACTCTGCCCGTGGCCGCGGCCAACTTCATCGGGCGCCACGGCATCGATTATCCCATGCTGTTCGCCGCGCTCACCATCATTTCGATCCCTGTCATCATCGTCTACATGCTGGCACAGAAAGGATTTGTAGAAGGCCTGTCTGCCGGCGCAATGAAAGGTTAAGGTACCTAGATGGAACTTCATAAAAACTACGCGTTCACAATGCCGCCCAGCTCTATCAAAAAAGTGATCATCGACACGGACGCCAAAAATGAAGCGGACGATCCCTTCGCCATCGCCTACGCTCTGCTCAGCCCGGGGCTGGACGTGCTGGGCATCATCGCCACACATTTCGGCCACGTGCGCATCCAGGATTCCATGCAGGCCAGCTATGAAGAAGTGGAGCGGGTGCTGGACCGTATGGAGCTGACCGGGAAGGTGCCGCTGCTGCACGGCGCCGCCACCAACATCTCCCTCACCACCAAACCCAGTTTTTTCACTTCCTACGACCCCCAGCCCTGCGAAGGGGTAGATTTCATCCTGGAACAGGCCAAGGCCCTGCGGGAGGGCAAGCTATACATCGCCGTGCTGGGCCCGCTCACCAACGTGGCCTCCGCGCTGCTGCTGTGCCCCGAAATAGCGGACAAACTGGTGGTGGTCTGGAACGGCGGCGCCACCTATCCCGCGGGCGGGCGGGAGTTCAATCTGGTAAACGACATTGCCGCGGCCAACGTGGTGTTCGCCTCCGGCGCGGAGGTCTGGCAGGTGCCCACCAAGGTCTATGACCTGCCAAAGGTCAGCCTGGCGGAGCTGCAGTGGAAGCTGCGGCCCCACGGCGCCATCGGCGCGTATCTCTTCGACCAGCTGCTGGAATTTTTGCCCATGGCCAACGAGAACGGCTGGCCCATGGAAGAGTTCTTCACCATCTGCGACATGACGGCCGTAGGCCTTTTGATGAGCGAGCAGCGTTTCTGCTATGAATATCTGTCCGCGCCTGCGATCTCGCAGGAGATGTTCTACTTCCCACGGGAAAACGCTGCGCCCATCCGCGTGTATCACGATATGGATCTACGGGTGATCCTGGAGGACTTCTTCTGCAAGCTGGCGATCTGCTACCCGCTGAAATGAGGTGAGAAGCTTGCGGACGATCTCCATCCAACCTCTGACACCGGAGCGCTTCGCCCCTTATGGCACGTTCACGGATCTGGTGCATCCCGCCGGGACGGCCATGGGCGGCCCCGAAGCCCTCTTTTTCCCGGACCGGATGCGGGTGCTGGGGGGAACAGGGATGACGGGCGTCTCCGTGGTCTCCACCCTGCGGCGACCTTTGCTCATCGATGTTGCAGAACAACATGATCTGGCAACGGAAGTTTTACTGCCGCTAGACGGCGATATCATCTGTTTTACCGCGCCAGCCTGCGCCGCCGCTTTTCCCACGGGGCAGGCCGAAGCTTTCCTGGTTCCGCGCGGCACAGCCATTGCGCTGTTGCCCGGCGTTTGGCACAAAGCGCCTTTTCCCGTCGATGCGGAGCAGGTACACACGCTGGTGCTTCTGCCGGAACGCACCTATGCGGTGGACTGCCGGGTACAGGCGCTGCGGGAAGAGGAACAAATAAAAATCTTGCTGTAGCCGGGCGACCTGTTCGCCAAGCTGGATCACGACTGAACCATCCGCACGCTCCTTTTTAAAAAGGCCGCATCGCAGCAGGCGGTGCGGCCTTTGCTTTTGACAGAAACGAGGGACTATCATGAAATTCTTTATCGACACGGCGAATGTGGAAGAGATCCGCAAGGCCAACGACATGGGCATCCTGGCGGGGGTGACGACGAACCCGTCGCTGATCGCGAAAGAGGGGCGGGACTACGCCGAGACGCTGAAAGAGATCGCGGCCATCGTGGACGGGCCGATCTCCGGCGAGGTGAAGGCCACCACCACCGATGCCGCGGGTATGATCGCGGAGGGGCGGGAGATCGCAAAGCTGCACCCCAACCTGGTGGTGAAGATCCCCATGACCGCCGAGGGCCTCAAGGCCATCAAAGCGCTTTCAGCCGAGGGCATCAAGACCAACTGCACGCTCATCTTCTCCGCGGGCCAGGCGCTGCTGGCGGCGCGGGCCGGGGCCAGCTATGTCTCGCCCTTCCTGGGGCGCCTCGACGACATCAGCCAGCCGGGCATCGACCTCATCGAGACCATCGCGGCCATCTTCGCAAACTACGATGATATCCATACAGAGATCATCGCGGCCAGCGTGCGCAGCCCCATCCACGTGACGGACTGTGCCCTGGCGGGCGCCGACATCGCCACCGTGCCCTACAAGGTGCTCCTGCAGATGATCCGGCATCCGCTCACCGACCAGGGCATCGAGAAGTTCCGGGAGGACTACGTGCAGGTGTTCGGTGAATGAGATGACGGAAAAAGAGCTTTTAGCGCTGAAGATCGCCGCCTGCAAGGTGCGCATGGGCATCATTGAGGCCACGCACGGCGCCAAGTCGGGCCATCCGGGCGGCAGTTTGTCCAGCGCGGACCTGTTCACGTATCTGTACTGGCGGGAGCTGCACATCGACCCGCAGGACCCCCGCAGGCAGGACCGGGACCGCTTCGTGCTGTCGAAGGGCCACTGCGCGCCGGGGCTGTATGCCGCCCTGGCCCACCGCGGCTTTTTCCCCGTGGCCGACCTGCCCACCCTGCGCCATGCGGACAGCTACTTGCAGGGCCACCCGAACATGAACACGGTGCCCGGCGTGGAGATGTCCACGGGCAGCCTGGGGCAGGGCATCTCCGCGGCGGCGGGCATGGCCCTGGGCGCAAAGCACCAGGGCATGGACGCCGTGCGCGTGTACACGCTGCTGGGGGACGGCGAATTGGAAGAGGGCCAGGTGTGGGAGGCGATGATGTTCGCGGCCCACTACAAGCTGGACAATTTCTGCGCGGTCATCGACAACAACGGCCTGCAGATCGACGGGCCTGTGGCCGAGGTCATGAGCCCGTATCCCATCTTAGAGAAATTGAAGGCCTTCGGCTTTGCCGCCGAGTGCGTGGACGGCCATTCGTTCCCGCAGCTGGAGGCCGCCTTCGCCCAGGCGCGCGCGACGAAAGGGCGGCCCTTTGCCATCGTCATGAAGACCGTCAAGGGCAAGGGCGTCAGCTTCATGGAAAACCGCGTGGAATGGCACGGCAAAGCGCCGAACGACGCGGAATACACCGCCGCCATGGAGGAACTGGGCGCGGCGCTGGCGGGACTGGAGGCAAACGCATGAGCAAAACGAAAATGATCGCCACCCGTGACAGCTATGGCGCGGCGCTGAAAGAACTGGGCGCGCTGCACGGCGACGTGGTGGTGCTGGACGCCGACCTCGCTGCGGCCACCAAGACGGGCGTGTTCCAAAAAGCTTTCCCGGAGCGCCATTTCGACTGCGGCATCGCCGAGCAGAACATGATAGGCGTGGCCGCGGGCCTGTCCACCATGGGGCTGGTGCCGTTCGCGTCCAGCTTTG
>CATXYA010000174.1 GCA_958403605.1 uncultured Oscillospiraceae bacterium | reverse complement strand
CGCCAGACGCAGCTGCTCGGCCCGGCGCGCCTCTTCGATGCGCTTGGCCTGTTCCAGCAGCGCCGCTTTTTGGGCGGCCTGCCGGGCCTGTGCCTCCTGGGCCTGGCGCGCGGCGGCGGCTTCGGCATTGCGCTGCGCCTGCAGGCGGGCCTCCTCGGCCAGCCGCAGCCGCTCCGCCTCTTCCCGCGCCTGGCGCGCGGCTTGCTCCCGCTGGGCGTCTGCTTCCGCTTTCACCCGTGCTGCCTCGGCGGCCTCGGCCGCCTCCAGCTCCTGCTGGCGCTGGGCCAGCTTCGCCTTGGCCTCCCGGTCCACCGCTGAAAAATTGATGGGCTTCCACGGGCGGTGCTCCGTCTGGGGCTGCGGGGCCGGGCTGCCGGGCACCACGCTCAGCGGCACCGCGTTCACCGGGTCTGCGGGCGGCTCGCCGTCCTCAGGCTCCGTGGCCGGGGGCTGCGGCTGCGGGTCCGCCGTTTCCGACGGCGCCGGGGCCTCGGCTGCGGGGGCGGGCGGCTGTGCCGGAAGCTGCGCGTCCAGCCGGACGATCTCCGCCAAAGCGCGGATCTCCTGCACCTTGCTCACCAGCAGGCCGATGATGGCGCCCGCCAGCACTACGGAGCACAGCAGCATCGTCCAGCGCAAAGCCGCGCCGAACATGCTGGAGCTGAACAGCAGCCAAATACAAAGCCCCAGGCCGCAGCTCAGCGTCAGCACCGTCACGGCCGTCGCCAATACTTTCCGGATCAGTTCTTTCTTAGCCATGGGTCCACTCCACTCAAACCGAACGGGTCCGGTTCTTTATTTCGTACCGAAAATGCGGTCGCCCGCGTCGCCGAGGCCGGGGATGATGTAGCCGTTCTCGTTGAGCTTCTCGTCCATGGAGGCCACGTAGACGTCCACGTCGGGATGGGTCTTCTGCAGGCGGTCGAAGCCTTCGGGCGCGGCGATGATGCCGATGAACTTGATGTTTTTCACGCCGCGCTTTTTCAGCTGGGTGATGGCGTCACACGCGCTGCCGCCGGTGGCCAGCATCGGGTCCAGCACAATGACCTCGCGTTCGGCGATATCCGCAGGCAGCTTGCAGTAATACTCCACCGGCTCCAGCGTCTCCTCGTTGCGGTACAGGCCGATGTGGCCCACCTTCGCCGCGGGCACCAGCGCCAGCATGCCGTCCACCATGCCCAGGCCAGCGCGCAGAATGGGCACCAGCGCCAGCTTGCGCCCCGCCAGCATGCGGGTCTTGGCGATGGCGATGGGGGTCTCTACCTCCACCTCCTCGGTGGGCAGGTCGCGCGTGGCTTCGTAGCACAGCAGCATCGCCAGCTCGCTCACCAGCTCCTTGAACTCTTTCGTACCGGTGTTCTTGCTGCGCAGCAGGCTCACCTTATGCTGGATCAGAGGATGTTCCACAACCATAGCTTTGCTCATTGTCATCGTACTCCTTTTATATTGTTTCAATACTTCTTTCAGCGGTCTTCCAGCGCCATGATCTTGTCGATGCGCTCCTGGTGGCGTCCGCCCTCGAATTCCGCGGTCAGGAAGACGTCCGCCAGCTCACAGCCCAGGCCCGGGCCCACCACGCGCCCGCCCATGCACAGCGCATTGGCGTCATTGTGGATGCGGGTATATTTGGCGCTGAACACATCGGAACAGCAGCAGGCGCGGATGCCCCTGATCTTGTTGGCCGCCATGCTGATGCCCACGCCCGTGCCGCAGAACAGCAGCGCCAGGTCGGCTTCGCCCGCCAGCACCGCCTCACAGGGGCCCACGGCCATGTCGGGGTAATCCACCGCCGTCTCGCCGTCGATGCCGAAATCCTTGCACAGGTACCCCGCTTCCTCTAGGTGCTGCTTCACCGCTTCCTTCAAGGTGTAGCCGCCGTGATCCGC
Source organism: uncultured Oscillospiraceae bacterium (assembly GCA_958403605.1). Taxonomy (GTDB): domain Bacteria; phylum Bacillota; class Clostridia; order Oscillospirales; family Ruminococcaceae; genus Ruthenibacterium. Next base: position 3,202 of record CATXYA010000174.1, on the reverse strand, counting down.
GCCCAGCGCGACCGTCTTTTTCGTCATGATCGTCAGTCCTTTCCCTGTTGTGCCAGCCGCGCCGCCCGCTCACGCTGTGCCTGCGACAGCCGGTGATATTCCGGAACCAGCCGGGCGGGGGGCACCGCGTCCCCCTCTGCCAGCGCCGCGGCGCAAACGCCCGCCGCGCGCCCCAGCCGGAATCTTTCCGCCGTCAACGAGAGCGGGAACCGCTCTCCCAATGCCGCCTGCACCAGCGCCGCCCCGTCGCCCAGCAGGTGGATGGGCCCCTCCTGCCCGGCCAGCAGGCGGTCCAGGTGCGCGGCCCTGCCGCTCTCGTCCGGGGAGAGGCGGGCCACCCGGCCCTTTTCCACGCGGAACAGCGCGTGGTACACTTCCCCGCGCCGCGCGTCCAGCGCACACAGCACCGTGCCCTCCAGGGGCATGCTGTGGGCCAGCGCCGTCAGCGTGGACACGCCTTTGCAGGGCGTGTCCTGCGCAAAGGCCAGGCCCTTCACACAGGAAAGGCCGATGCGCAGGCCCGTAAAACTGCCCGGCCCGGCGTTCACCGCGTACAGGTCGACGTCCTTGGGGCCAAGGCCTGCCGCCTTGAATGCCGCGTCACACAGCGCCAGCAGCGTTTCACTGTGGGTGAGCCCGGCGCACAGCGTGGCCTCGTACACCAAGGCGCCGTCCCGCAGGACCGCCACCCCCGCGTTTTTGCCCGCGGAATCCACGCCCAAAACCGTCACAGCGCCGCCCCCTCAATGGTGATGCGGCGCATATCGCCCGCCAGCGGGGCGATGTCCACGCGCACGGCGGGCTCGTCCGCCAGCAGGGCGGCCACATTTTCGCTCCACTCCGCCGCCACCACGGCGCCCTCGTCTAAGTAATCGTAAAAACCGCTGACCTCCAAATCTTCCCGGGTGGAAATGCGGTAAAGGTCGAAGTGGGCCAGAGGCCGCGGGCCGCGGTAATAATTGACGATGGCGAAGGTGGGGCTGGAAACGGGGTCCGTACAGCCCAGCCCCTGGGCCAAGCCCTCGCAAAAGGCCGTTTTGCCCGCACCCAGGCCGCCGGTGAACAGCACCAGGCTGCCCGGCGCCAGCACCGCAGCCAGCCGCGCGCCAAGCGCCACGGTCTCCTCTTTGCTGTTTGTGGTGAATACCGCCATGCGGGCCGCTCCTTCAAACTCTATTCGCTTGATGACAGAATGGGCAGTTGAACAAAAGCCATTGATTCTCAAGTCATTATATATCAAAATATCCCCTTCTGTAAACCCTAAAAAAGAACGGGGCGTCTTCTAAATAAGAAGACGCCCCGTTTTTTAACCTTTCGCGCCGGTCAGCTGCCCTGCTGCTGGTCCTGGGAGAACAAGCTGGGGATGGCGCAGATGGCCGCCACACCAACCAGCACGAAGACCGCGCGGGACAGCAGCGAGGCGGAGCCGCCCAGCAGCCAGCCCACGGCGTTGAAATTGAGCAGGCCCACTAAGCCCCAGTTGATGCCGCCGACGATAATGAGAATCGTACAGATCTTATAAAATACGTTCATCCTACAACAATCCTTTCACAGGTGTTTGCTGTTAGGATTCCTCCCATGCGGCCCTTTTATACAAGCCGCAGGAAATTTTTTCTGCCCCGCGTTGTTTTTAAAACGCGTACCCGCCGTCGTGGCTCTCCTTGGCGCGGTACAGTGCCTCGTCCGCCGCTTTGGTAAGCGCGGTATAATTGTCTCCGCCGCAGGCCACCACCGCCCCGCCGGACAACGTGATGGCGGGCATATTACGGCGCTTGGCCTCTTTTGCCAGCGTGTGGTTGATATCGTTCACAATGCCCCGGCCCACCTCCGGGTCGGCGGTGCCCGTGACGAAAATGGCAAATTCGTCCCCGTGCAGGCGGGAGGCAAAGTCCACCGTGCGGATACGGCCGACGATCATCTGCGCCGACAGCTTGATCACCTCGTCGCCCACCGCATGGCCGTAATCATCGTTGACCCGCTTGAAATGGTCGCCGTCCAGCATGATGAGCAGGCCGTGCTCCTCCGGTGTCATGGCCGCCAGCTGTTCGTCGACCTCTTTGCGAAACGATTTAAAATTCATCATCCCGGTCAAATCGTCGATGGCCGCGGCCTTCTGCGCCGCGCTGAGGGCGATCTCCAGCCGCCGCTGCGTCTGGCCCAGCTCCACATAGGCGGCGCGCAGCTCCCGGTTTCTGGCCTCCTTGCTCACGCGCCCCAGCACGTAGATGAGCAGCAGCTCCACCAGCAGCAGCGGCACCAGCCACACCTGGGCCGTCGCTTTCAGCATCGACCAAACGGGCACCAGGACCAAAAAGCCGTATTCGCCGCTTGTCTGCAGATAACCCCAATATTGGTGGCCATCCACTTTGACGAAGGACGCCTTGCCCGGCGCGCTCTGCAGCTTGGACAGCCCGGCGTCGAATCCCTGCCGGAACGAGGCGAACGCCGCGGCGGATTGTACCTTTTCCCCGGCCTTGGCAACGGCGTCGCCGTCGGCGGCGGTGAGGGCGTCCAGCTCCGCCTGGGCCGCGGCCACGCTGTCCTGGGCCTGCTGCGCCGTGGCGTACAGGTCTCCGCCCAGATAGTTTTCATCGGTGCTGCCCAAAATGGTGCCCTTCGCATCCACGATCATCAGCTGCTCGCCGTCATAACGCGAAACCGTGGTCACCAGCTTTTGAATATCGCCCATTTTGATATCATAGGCGTACACCGTCTCGCCGTCCGGCTGCATCTGCGAAAGGGTGGTCAGGATATAGTGGTTGGCATAGCTCATGTAGGGCGGTGTGAAAACGATCTTGCCCTTGCCCGCCGCCGCGTCCTTGTACCAGGGGCGCTCCGTGGCCACGTAGCCCGTGTCCTCGTATTGAGAATAGGGCGTGTTCCAGCTGTACAAATACCGCCCCTGATAATAAAGGTACAGGCCGTCGAAGGTGTCGCCCTCGATCTCCAGCAGCGGGGCGTCCACGCTTTTCAGGTAATCCCAGATATCGTCCGGGTCCGGGTTCGTCTCGATCTCCCGCGTCAGCATGCGCGCGAACAGACGGAACGAGTGCTGGTAATTGTCCAGCACCCCCGCAAACTGCCGTTGGGTGTCCTCCATATGGGTCCGCAGCGTGTTTTCTACCGAGCGCATCTCATTTCCGCCCAAGAGCAGGACCGGCAGCAAATTGACTGCGATCAATAGCGCGATATGGATCAGCCG
>CATXYA010000173.1 GCA_958403605.1 uncultured Oscillospiraceae bacterium | reverse complement strand
CGCCGACATTGCCAAGGCCGAGCGCGCGTACGACCTTAACAAGGCCGCCGAGCTGAAATACGGCAGGCTGCCCGCGCTGCAAAAGGAGCTGGAGGCCGAGGAGGCCAAGGCGGAGAGTGCCGAAAAAGCCACGCTGCTGCGCGACAAGGTGACGGAAGAGGAGATCGCCCGCATCATCGCCCGCTGGACGGGCATCCCCGTGGCGAAGCTGATGGAGGGCGAGCGCGAAAAGCTGTTGCACCTGCCCGACGTGCTGCACCGGCGCGTCATCGGCCAGGACGAGGCCGTGCAGAAGGTCAGCGAGGCCATCCTGCGCTCCCGCGCGGGCATCGCGGACGAAAACCGCCCCATCGGCAGCTTCCTCTTCCTGGGCCCCACGGGCGTGGGCAAGACGGAGCTGGCCAAGGCCCTGGCCGAGTGCCTGTTTGACGACGAGCGCAACATGGTGCGCATCGACATGAGCGAATACATGGAGAAGTTCTCCGTGTCCCGCCTCATCGGCGCGCCTCCGGGCTACGTGGGCTACGACGAGGGCGGCCAGCTCACCGAGGCCGTGCGCCGCAAACCCTACAGCGTGGTGCTGTTCGACGAGGTTGAAAAGGCCCATCCCGACGTGTTCAACGTTCTACTGCAAGTATTGGATGATGGGCGTATTACAGATAGTCAAGGCCGGACGGTGGATTTCAAGAACACCATCATCATCCTCACCTCCAACCTGGGCTCCGGCTATATCCTGGACGGCATCGAAAACGGCGCTATTACGCCGGAGGCCCGCGCCCAGGTGGACGAACTGCTCAAACGCTCCTTCCGGCCCGAGTTCCTCAACCGCCTGGACGAGATCGTCTATTACAAGCCCCTGTCGAAACAGGAGATCGGCGGCGTGGTGGATCTGCTGCTGAAGCGCCTGGCCCAGCGCCTGGCCGACAAGCAGCTGGCCCTGGTGGTGACGGACGCGGCCAAGGAGGCCATCATCGACGGCGGGTACGACCCCGTGTACGGCGCCCGCCCGCTGAAACGCTACATCCAGCAGAAGGTGGAAACGCTGGTCGCCCGCGAGATCATCGCCCGCGACCCCGTCCCCGGCACCACCCTGACGGTGGACGCCGAAAACGGCGCGCTGGTGCTGCGGTGATCACAAAAAAAGACGCGCTGCGGAACTTTGAGTTCCGCAGCGCGTCCTTTTGCTTTTCGGGGCGCAAAAGCGTTTTTTCGCCCGTGCTACGCCTCGGTCATGATCTCGATGATCTCCCGGTCCGTGTCGCGCATGCCCTCGCGGCCCATGCGGGCCACGCTGAGAATGGTGTTCTCCACGCCCTTTTTCACAATGCCGTCGCCGCCGTAGAACTGGTGGCCGTGGCGGTACATCTGCCAGCCCAGCAGCCCCGCGTCCACCGCCGCGGCGATCTTGGCCGCGCAGGAGGGCTTGGCCCCGTCGCACACGATGCCGGAGACGATGGCCAGGCCGTTCACCAGCGTGTGGGCCACGTCCTCATAGCCGCCGCCGTTGAGCCAGGCGATGGCCGCGCCCGCCGCGCACCCGGCGCTGACGGCGCCGCAGTAGGCGGACAGCCGCCCGATGCCTGTTTTCAGGTGGATCGTCAGCAGATTGGAGAGCGCCAGCGCCCGCAGCAGCGTCTCGTGGGAAACATTCAGCTCCCGGGCGTACTCGATGACGGGCAGGCTGGCGGTCATGCCCTGGTTGCCGGAGCCGGAATTGATGATGACCGGCTTCTCGCAGCCCGACATGCGTGCGTCCGACCCCGCGGCGGCCGCCGCCCGTGCCCGCACCTTCACGTCGTCGCCGTACATATCCAGCAGCGTTTTGCCGATGGCCGCACCCCAGTTTCCCGTCAGCCCTTCGGCACTGATGGCCGTGTTGTAGGCGATCTGCCGTTCCAGCACCTGTGCCACGGGGGCCAGGTCCGCCGTCTCGGCATAGGCCAAAATATCCGCCACCGTCAGCTGGTCATACCCCGCGGGCAGGCAGGCCTGCGCCGTGGGCGCGCCCTGGTACAGCGCCGTGCCGTTTTTCTCAATGAACACAATGTTGGTGTGGCAGCCCGAGATGCGCACGCGCACGGTGTCGCCGCCCGCGGCCAGCTCCACCAGAATGTCGAACACCTCGCCCGAATCCGCGGGCCGCACCGCGATGGTGTGGCTGTCCAAAAAGGCGCGGATGGCCGCGCGGCCCGCGTCGTCCACCGCGCTGATGACCTCCAACACCTTGTCGGCGTCTCCGGCGGCCACGCCCGCGGCCACCGCGGCCTCCAGGCCCTTGAGCCCGCCGGTGTTGGGCACCACCACGCTTTTCACGTTTTTGATGATGTTGCTGGACACCGTCAGCACCACGCGCTCCGGCTCGGCGCCCAGCACCGCCCGCGCCCGGGCGGCGGCATAGGCGATGGCGATGGGCTCGGTGCAGCCCATGGCGGGCACCAGCTCCGCGCGCAAAATTTCCTCATACAGACAGACCGTTTCTGCACACAAAGGCATCGGACATTCCCCCTTTTGCGACATTGTACCATGTTTTCCTCTGGGGAACAATACAGAAAGGCGGCGGGTCCATGCTCCGCCCGCAAAAAACAAAATCACCGGACACCTCTTGGGCGTCCGGTGATTTTTTCAGCGGGAAACTTAGGCAGCGGTGCTGGAGGAAGTGCTCTCGGGCACGATCTCGCCCTCGGCGCCAGAGGTGCTCTCGCTCTCGGCGGGCGCGCTCTCAGAGGCAGAGGTGCTCTCGGGCGCGGAAACGCTCTCGGAGGCAGGCGTGCTCTCCGGCGCGGAGACGCTCTCGGACACGGAGGAAGAGGCGGGCGTGGAAGCGGGTGCGGAGGAAGAAGCATCCTTATCGGAGCTGCAGGCCACCAGGCCCAGGGCCAGCATCGCGGCAACGGTCATCGTAGCAACAAACTTTTTCATCTGAAATCTCTCCTTTTAGGTTCACAAAAATTGATGGAGCCTCATTGCGGGGCTAGCCGCAACGATATTGATTATAGCGGACGATGGTGCACATTCTATTAACAAAAAGATAAATCTATGTGAGAAGAGTGTGAAAATCCAGGATATATTACACAAATTTTTAGCTTTTCTTTTGGAACTATCGTCAATATTCCAACTATCCATCCGCCGGGGCGCGCTGTATAATCAGAGCATCCAAAAGGGGAAGAGGGGAACAGGGATGGGCGGGACGAAAATCGACTATTCCACGCGCAGTCTCATCCGGCTCAGCTGGCCGGTGTTCATCGAGCTGCTGCTGCAGCTGCTGGTGGGCAATATGGATCAGATCCAGCTCAGTCATTTCAACGACACGGCGGTGGCCGCTGTGGGCAATGCCAATACCATTTTCACCGTTGTCATCCTGGTGCTGAACGTCATTTGTCTGGCGTCGGTGATCTTGGTCAGCCAGTACCGCGGCGCCGAGGACATGCGCAGCGTCAACCAACTGTATACGATGTCCCTCTGCGTCACCCTGGGCCTGTCGCTGGTGCTGGCCGCGGTGCTGCTGGCGCTGGCCGGGCCGCTGCTGCGGCTGATGCAGGTGCCGCCGGAGTTGCTGGGCGAGGCCCGCAGCTATCTGCGCATTACGGCGGCGGCGCTGCCCTTCCAGGCGCTGATGCTGGCGTTCTCGTCCTTTTTGCGCGCGGCGGCCCGCATGAAGCTCATCATGGCAATCACGGGTGTGGTCAACGTGTGCAACATCCTGGGCAACGCGGTGCTCATCAACGGCATCGGCCCGCTGCCGCGCCTGGGCGCGGCGGGCGCGGCGCTGTCGTCGTCCATTTTCCGTTTCGTGGGCATGGCGCTGATGGCCCTTGCCTTCTTCAAAAGCTGCCCCGAGGCCAAGGTGAGCCCGCGGCTGCTGCGGCCCTTTCCGAAGAAATTGCTGCGGCGGCTGCTGTCCATCGGCTTGCCCGCGGGCGGCGAGGGCCTGTCCTACAACCTGTCCCAGACCAGCTGCCTGGTGTTCGTGAACATGATGGGCACCTTTGTGGTCACCACGCGCATGTATGCCTCCATGTTTGCCAGCTGCATCTATATGCTGATCTCGGCGGTCAGCCAGGCCGGGCAGATCATGGTGGGCTACCTGGTGGGCGCGCGCGATCTGGACGGCGCCGATCAATGCAACAGCCGCATCCTGAAAATTTTCTGTCCCATCAACGTGGGCCTGGCCGTGGTGCTGTGTTTGTCCGCCAAGCCCCTATTCAGCCTGTTCTCCAGCGATGCCCGCGTCATCGAGCTGGGGGCGCAGGTGATGCTGGCGGAGGTCTTTCTGGAGATCGGCCGCTCATTCAACATTGTTTACGTGCGCAATCTGCAGGCGGTGGGGGACGTGAAGTTTCCGGTGCTGGTGGGCATTGCCAGCGAGTGGATCGTGGCCGTGGGCCTGGGCTATGTGTTGGGCGTGCAGTGCGGCTTCGGCCTGGTGGGCATGTGGGCGGCTTTCGCCATCGACGAAAACCTGCGCGCGGCGCTGTTTTTCCTGCGCTGGAAAAGCGGCAAATGGCGCAGTATGGAAACCGTATAAAAGCCGGGCGGTCAAAGGCGCGGTGACGCAAGAAAACATCGGTTTTGGCCCTTGCCGCACCTCTGTGCGGCATTTGCTTCGCAAACCGGGCTTCGGGTCAAACACCCTACTGGGGTGTTTGTGGCTGCGTCACCCCCGAACTGACGGTTTTGGCGTCTAGCGTATTCAAAAAGCTCGGTAATCCGTCAGGATTACCGAGCTTTTTTCATGCCGCTATCCATCCAAAACCGCCGGGCCAAAACTGCTGCGCACCCCAGGGAGGGGAATTCCCGCGCATAGCGTCGTCAAATCCGCTTGACAACCACAAAGGGTGCCTGCGCGGATTTTCCTTGCTCTGCATCGGGAATTCCCCTCCCTGGGGCGGTGTTTTCTTACGCCACCACGCCTAAGGACCGCCCGGCTTTTTGCTGCTTGCTGCTTTCGCAGCTCGCAGAAGAATGTGGGGCCACGGGGGCCGATTCCAATGAGATCGTTGCCCCAAGCCCCCGCGAGGGCGGGCAGGCTAGCGGGCGCCCCCTCATCCGTCTGATGCTACGCATCAGCCACCTTCCCCCACCGGGGGAAGGCAATTGTTTTTCCTTGCATTCGC